>CABUDJ010000050.1 GCA_902490325.1 uncultured Collinsella sp.
AATGTGGCCTTCGTGCGAGCAGGACTGTCCGAGCAGGAAACCTTATGCCCCGCCCCTCCGGAGCCACGCGGGAGCCACCGCTAAGTTATCCTCCGGCATTCAGAAAATCTAAGTGCCAAAAAATAAGATTTTTTGACTCTGTGTTGTATAACCCGCCATTCGTGGGTACCATTCAACGCGTACGCAAACAAAAAGGGTTAATTCGCGTGGTATAACCGCGCGGCCCAAAAAGGAGGAGACAAGCATGTCGTCTTTGAAGCCGCTTGCAGATCGTGTTCTGGTCAAGCCCGACGAGGCCGAGCAGAAGACCGCTTCTGGTCTGTATATCGCCAGCAACGCTCAGGAGAAGCCGCAGCGCGGCACCATTGTTGCCGTGGGCGCCGGCAAGGTCAACGACAAGGGTGAGCGCATCCCCATGGACGTCAAGGTCGGTGACGTTGTCATCTACGGTAAGTTCGGTGGCAACGAGGTCAAGGTCGACGGCGAGAAGTATCTGCTGATGCGCGCCGACGACATCTACGCTGTCGTCGAGGCCTAGTCTCGTCAGAATCTCTGATTCGTCTTTGAACGCGTCCGCCGCATAGGACTCGGAAGCGGCGACGCGAGTCACATTTCTTTTGGAGGATTACCTACCATGGCAAAGAACATTACGTTCAACACCGATGCCCGCGCTAAGCTCGCCAAGGGCGTCAACACTCTGGCCGACGCCGTTACCGTCACCATGGGCCCCAAGGGTCGCTACGTTGCGCTGCAGCGCACGTTCGGTGCCCCGACCATCACCAACGACGGCGTTTCCGTCGCCAAGGAGATCGAGCTCGAGGACAACATCGAGAACATGGGCGCTCAGCTGGTGAAGGAGGTTGCCACCAAGACCAACGACACCGTGGGTGACGGCACCACCACCGCAACTCTGCTCGCTCAGGCCATCGTCAACGACGGTCTGCGCAACGTCGCCGCTGGCGCCAACCCGCTGGCCATCCGTCGCGGCATCGACAAGGCCGTCAACGCCGCCGTCGCCGAGATGAAGAAGCAGGCCAAGCCGGTCGAGACCAAGGAGCAGATCGCTTCCGTCGGTACCATCTCCGCCGGTGACCCCGAGGTCGGCGAGAAGATCGCCGAGGCCATGGAGGTCGTGGGCAAGGACGGCGTCATCACCGTCGAGGATTCCCAGACGTTCGACATCACCATCGACACCGTCGAGGGCATGCAGTTCGACAAGGGCTATGTCTCCGCTTACTTCGTTACGGACAACGACCGCATGGAGGCCGTGATGAAGGATCCGTACATCCTCATCACCGACCAGAAGATCTCCAGCGTTCAGGACATCATGCCCGTTCTCGAGGCTGTCCAGCGCGCTGGCCGTGGCCTGCTCATCATCGCTGAGGACATCGACGGCGAGGCTCTGCCGACCCTGGTCCTCAACAAGATCCGTGGCGCCCTCAACGTCTGCGCCGTCAAGGCCCCGGGCTACGGCGATCGCCGCAAGCGCATCCTCGAGGACATCGCAGTCCTCACCGGTGGCCAGGCTGCCCTGGACGAGCTGGGCGTGAAGGTTGCTGACATCACCGCTGATATGCTCGGTACCGCTAAGTCCGTCACCATCTCCAAGGACAACACCGTCGTCGTCGGTGGCGCTGGCTCCAAGGAGGCCATCGACGCCCGTATCGCTCAGATTAAGGGCGAGATGGAGAACACCACCTCTGACTTCGACCGTGAGAAGCTCCAGGAGCGCCTGGCCAAGCTCTCCGGTGGCGTTGCCGTCATCAAGGTCGGCGCTGCTACCGAGTCCGAGCTCAAGGAGATCAAGCATCGCGTCGAGGACGCCCTGCAGGCCACCCGCGCTGCTGTCGAGGAGGGCATTGTCGCTGGCGGCGGCGTCGCCTTCATGGACGCTGCTCCTGCGCTCGATGCCGTCGAGATCGATGACCCCGAGGAGAAGATCGGCGTCGACATCGTCAAGAAGGCTCTGACCGCTCCGGTCGCTACCATCGCCAAGAACGCTGGCTTTGAGGGCGCTGTCGTGGTCGACAAGGTTGCCGAGCTGCCCGCCGGCCAGGGTCTCAACTCTGCCAACGGCGAGTGGGGCGACATGATCGAGATGGGCGTCCTCGACCCCGTCAAGGTCAGCCGCGTCACCCTGCAGAACGCTGCTTCTGTCGCCAGCCTGATCCTCATCACCGAGGCTACCGTCTCCGATGTGCCCAAGAACACTCAGCTTGAGGACGCTATCGCTGCTGCTACCGCTGGTCAGCAGGGCGGCGGTATGTACTAAGGCCGACAAGGTCTAGAACTCCCACCGGGAATCCGCAGGGCGTGACGGGGGTTTCCCCAGAACGTCCTCGGACATGCAAAGAGGCTCCGCATCGCGCTTCGCGCTGCGGAGCCTCTTTGCGTCCTGCGGAATGTTCCGGAGAGAAACCCCCGTCACGCCCCCGGATTCCCTGCGTTTACGGCCTTGAGGTCGGCGTGGGCGGAGGACTTGGTTGTTGGGAATACGTGTCCCGGTCGCTGTTTCGCGGCTTTGCCGCGAAAGGCGCGCCACTTTGGGGCGAGTGGAGGATGTGGTTGTTGCAGTGGCTTGTCCCCTTCGCTGTTTCGCGCTTTGCGCGAAAGGCGCGTTACTTTGGGATGGGTGGGGAACGTGGTTGTTGCGGCAACTGATCCCCGCCACAAATTACCCTTGGCATACTTGCGCGAACGATTGCTCGTGCTACACTTGCAATTGCTGTTTCAGGGCGGGGTGGAATTCCCCACTGGCGGTAAATCGGGCGGTGTCAAAGGGACGCCGTGGCGCAGGCGAGATGCCTACGACCGAGCCGATGAGTCCGCGACCCGTGCGTGTGTTGGTTCGCATGCCGGCTGAACTGGTGAGATCCCAGTACCAACGGTTAGAGTCCGGATGAAAGAGGCAGGTGATCTTATGTCTGAACAGTCGCAGCATATCCATTTTGAGAACACGAATAGGTGGAGCACCAAACAGCTCGTTACCATGGCGCTGATGTGCGCCTTGGGTGCCCTGTTTATGTATGTGCAGCTGCCCATTCTTCCCTCGGCGCCGTTTTTGACGTATGACCCGTCGCTGGTGCCGGCGATGGTGTGCGGTTTTGCGTATGGCCCTGGCGCCGGCACCGCTGTTGCCGCCATGGCGATCGTTATCCATGCGCTCACCACGGGTGACTGGGTCGGCGCGCTTATGAACTTGGTTGCCACGCTGGGCTACATTCTGCCCGCGGCTATCGTCTACCAGAAGATGCACACCTATAAGGGTGCCGTGATTGGCCTGGTGTTCGGCGTCATTGCCGCTACGGCGCTGTCTATGGTCGCAAACCTTACCATTGGCGTTTGGTTCTGGTATGGCTCGGTCGATGTGATCGCCCCGCTCATGATTCCTGCCGTGCTGCCGTTCAACCTTATCAAGACCGTGCTTAATTCGGTATTGACGCTTGCGGTGTACAAGGCGGTCTCCAACCTTATCACGCCTAAAAAGGACCAGGTCAAAGGCCGCGCATGATTGAGTGTCGGGGCGTTTCCTTTAGCTATGATGGTGCCGTACCGGCGCTCGACGGCGTCGATCTGAATATCGAGGACGGCGAGTTTTTCTGCATTCTCGGTGGCAATGGGTCGGGCAAGTCGACGTTTGCCAAGCATCTGAATGCACTGTTGCGGCCCGATGCGGGCACGGTACGCATCAACGGCATGGATGCGTCCGATCCCGAGCTGGTCTACGACATTCGTTCGACCGCGGGCATGGTATTCCAGAATCCCGATGACCAGCTGGTGGCAACGCTTGTCGAAGATGACGTTGCGTTTGGTCCCGAAAACCTTGGCGTGCCATCGGCACAAATTGCGCAGCGTGTACGCGAGGCGCTGAAGGGCGTGGGCCTGGTGGGCTTTGAGCGCCATGAGACCCATGCGCTTTCGGGCGGTCAAAAGCAGCGCGTGGCGCTTGCCGGTGTGCTCGCCATGGAACCGCGCGTGCTCATTTTGGACGAGGCGTCCTCGATGCTCGATCCGCGCGGGCGCAAGGGCCTTATGAAGGCCTGTCACGTGCTGCACGAACGCGGCATGACCATAGTGATGATTACGCACTTTATGGAAGAGGCCGCCGAGGCCGATCGTGTCGCGGTGTTTCGGGCGGGGCGCGTTGCCATGCTCGGTACGCCCGAGGAGATTCTGACGCGGGCGGACGAACTTGCGCAGCTCAACTTGGATATGCCGGCGTCGTGCTGTCTAGGTAGGGCACTTCGTGAGAAGGTCGTACCCGTTTGCGCGCAGGTGCGTGAGGCGGATATGGTCGCTGAGATTGCGCAGGCTTATGCCGAGCGAAGTGGAGCAGGCATCGCGGGGCAGTCTTCCGTATCCCAGTTGGAAATCGCTGACGGCACTGTTCCGGTAGACAACGAGGGCAACGCGTCGGGGCCCGTCATCGAACTATCCCATGTTTCGTACAGTTATTCGCTCAGTCCGCGCGAGCGCCGCCGCTGGCATAAGCGCTCGGTCACTGCGGGCAAATCGAGCAAACAGGCTCTCTGGGGAAACGACCCCAGCAGCCCGTGGGCGCTGCGCGATGTATCGCTGACGGTGCGCCGCGGCGAGTTCTTGGGCTTGGCAGGTCATACCGGTTCGGGTAAGTCGACGCTAGTCCAGCATCTCAACGGTTTGATTCGCCCCCAGGAGGGATTCGTTCGCGCGCTGGGGCTCGACCTGGCAAACAAGAAAGATGCCGCCGCGGTTAAGGCAAAGGTCGGCGTGGTGTTTCAGTATCCAGAGCGTCAGCTGTTTGCCGAGACCGTGGTACAGGACGTGGCGTTTGGTCCGCACAACCTTGGCTTGCCGCAAGATGAAGTCGACCGTCGCGTCGAGTCATCGCTCTCGCGCGTGGGTCTCGACCTTTCCACGGTCGGCGACAAGAGTCCCTTTGAGCTTTCGGGCGGTCAGCAACGGCGTGTGGCATTCGCCGGCGTGCTCGCCATGGAGCCCGAAGTCCTGGTGCTCGATGAACCCATGGCGGGGCTCGATCCGGCTGCGCGCAGGGATTTCCTTGAGCTTATCGATCGACTTCACCGCGATGGCCTGACCGTTGTCATGGTTTCACACAGCATGGATGACCTGGCCAATTGCTGCGACCGTATCGTCGTGATGAACGAAGGTGCGGTGTTTGCCGAGGGAACCCCCGCGCAGGTGTTTGCGCATGCCGATGAGCTCAAGTCGATCGGCTTGGGCGTACCTGCTGCTCAGCGCATGGCGTTGGCGCTCGCGGAGGCGGGCGTGCCGCTGCGTTGCGGCGGGCTCTATACGGTTGAGTCGCTGGCCGACGAGCTGGCAGATTTGCTGATCGGTCGCTCAGACGGTCCTTCTAACGTCGCGGACATTGCTAAATCCAAGACGGTCGCGCGAGAGGAGGGCTGCTAATGGAGGCGTTTTCGTTTGGCAGCTACTATCCCGGCGATAGTGCAATCCACCGCCTGGACCCGCGAACCAAGTTGCTCTTGGGCTTTGTGTTTCTGATCACGACGCTCACGGTCAGTGGCTTCCGCGGACTGGCACCGGTCGCAATTTTCGTTGTGCTGATCTATGCCGTGTCTCGGGTGCCGGTTCGTCGCGTTCTGTCGTCGATGGCGCCGCTGCTGGCAATCGTCGTCGTGGTCGCGGTGCTCAACTTGTTTACCGATCAGAGTGGGCGCATCCTGTGGCAGCTCGGCTTTCTGCAGATAAGCGAGGGCTCACTGCGTTCTGCCGCCTTTATGGCGTGTCGCCTGACCCTGATGATGGCCGGCATGAGCGCCATTACGCTCACCACGCCTACGCTCGACCTCACCGCGGGCTTTGAGCGTCTGCTCGCACCGTTTGCGCGCGTGGGGCTCCCTGCGCATGAGCTCGGCATGATCATGGGCATCGCGTTGCGCTTTATGCCGCAGTTCGCCACCGAGATGAAGCAGACGGCGGACGCGCAGGCAAGCCGCGGTGCACGCGTAACGGGTGGCCCGCTCGGCGGCGTGCGTATGCTCGGCAGTGTGGCGATTCCACTGTTCACGGGCGTGTTCCGTCATGCCGAGACGTTGTCTGCCGCCATGGATGCACGCTGCTATCACGGCGAGCAGGGCCGCACGCGTCTGCATGCGCTTGCATTTCGCCGCGGGGATGCGCTGGCTGCGGTGGTGACGATGCTGCTGTTTGCGTGTGTCATCGTCGTCAACCTTCAACTTATTTAGGCGCGATTCGAGCGCAAGAAAGGGGTCCCTATGACCGACAACGACCGCACAGCTCAGCTTGAGCGCGCCTGTTCGTATCTCAGGCGCATTCCGGCGTGGTTTCTGGCCACGACCGATGCAAGTGACGGGCATCAGCCTCGCGTGAGGCCGTTTTCGTTTGCCATGGTCGATGACGGTAAGTTGTGGTTTTGCACGTCGCGCGACAAGGACGTGTGGGCGGAGCTGAGTGCGAATCCCAAGTTTGAGGTATCGGGCTGGAAGCCGGGGGAATGTTGGATCGTATTGACCGGCGAAGCCGCACTTGAGGACGACGCAGTTGCGAGCGACAAGGTGCGTCAAGCGGGTTTTAAGCACATGGTGGGCATTGGCGAGGAACACGAGAGTGCCAACGACGGCCGCCTTGCTTTCTTTTCGGTCCGCAATATTGCCGCGCGCTTCTGTGATATCGACGGCAGCGAGGAGCGCCTGGAGCTTTAACTCTAGGGCAGCTAAAACAGCCCCGACCCAAAAAGACTAGCGTCAGGAGGACACATGGACGGATTGAATACGGTGTTGGAGTATCTGACGTCGGTGCCGGCATGGTATTTGGCGACGAGCGTTGACGGACAGCCTCATGTGCGTCCGTTTTCGTTTGCGCAGATCCAGGATGGCAAGCTGTGGTTTGTAACAGCGCGCACCAAAGATGTGTGGCAAGAGCTGCTGCAAAATCAGCGCTTTGAGGCCACGAGTTGGTGGCCGGGCCATGGCTGGCTCATCTTGCGCGGGCGTGCCGGCTTGGATGACCGGGCTTTAGACGAAATGCGCGAAGCCGGGTGGAAGCATCTAGAGCACCTGGGCGAGCACTATGAGGGGCCTAACGACCCCACGCTCGTCTTCTTTAGCGTCGAGGATCCCGAGGCTTTTATCTGCAATCACGACGAATGGGTGCCGGTCGAGCTCTAGCCGGCTGGCTCATCCTAACAACTTGGTTTTCGCATGGGCGGGCCCCGTATTGCCCGGTGCCGTTAGGAGCGCCGGTCAATACGGGGCCCGCTCCATTTGTCAATTCCTTCAAGCGAATGTGTCGGGAATGTTTCAATGCATGAATATGCAAGCCATTTACGTGTTCATGCATCTTTTGGTGCTAAAGTTTCAACCCACCTCATAACGACCACTGCGAAATGCGCATCGGTGCATAAATCGCAGACAAGGAGTCTGATATGTCATTGAAGGTTGGAATCGTCGGCGCGGCTGGATATGCCGGAGCCGAGCTCATTCGCCTCGTGCTCGGCCATCCCGAGTTTGAACTTGTTGCCATTACGTCCAACGCCGATGCCGGCCAGCCGCTGTCCGCGGTGTATCCGAGCTTTGCTGGCGTGAGCGATCTGGTTTTCACCACGCATGACGCCCCCGAGCTTAAGAGCTGCGATGCGGTTTTTCTTGCCGTGCCGCACACGGCTGCCATGGCACAGGTGCCCGCGCTGCTTGCATCGGGCGTCTCCTGCTTTGATCTTTCGGCCGACTACCGCCTGAACGACGCGTCCGTCTTTGAGACGTGGTATGCCGCCGAGCATACGAGCCCCGAGCTGCTCAAGACCCGTGCCTTTGGCCTGCCCGAGCTATTCTGCCGGGACCTGGAGACCGCCGCATCCGACCATGCCGACGGCAAACCCGTGCTGGTCGCCTGCGCCGGTTGCTATCCCACCGCAACGAGCCTTGCCGCCGCGCCCGCCGTGCGCGCTGGCTGGGTTGCCCAGAGCGGCCCCGTGATCGTTGATGCCATCAGCGGCGTGACGGGTGCCGGCAAGTCCTGCAACGCTCGTACGCATTTTTGCAGCGCTGACGAGAACTTGGAGGCCTACGGCGTGGGCAAGCATCGCCACACGCCCGAGATTGAGCAAATCCTTGGCCTGACCGATCGCGTCGTCTTCACCCCGCATCTGGCACCGCTCAAGCGCGGCCTGCTCTCCACGGTGACGCTGCCGCTCACGCCGCAGGCCATCGACTCCCTGGCTCTTGAGGATGTCGTCGACTATTACAAGCAGTTCTACGCTGGACGCACCTTTGTGCGTGTGCTCGACGCCGGCCAGCAGCCCAAGACGGCTTCGGTCGTTGGAACCAACGCCGCCCAGATTGGCCTTGCGCTCAACAAACGCGCGGGCGTGCTGGTGGCGACGGGCGCTATCGACAATCTGTGCAAGGGCGCTGCGGGCCAAGCAGTCCAGTGTGCCAATATCGTCTTTGGCTTTGACGAGCGACGAGGCTTGCCCACAGTGGCGTGCCCGGTGTAGCACATTCGATTGTTAACGATTTGGTAGTCGGGCATCGAGTGGGGCGCCACTCTTAAGCTGGTCTCATGATTACGACTGGCATGGCGCACCAACCGATGTCCGTTTTTTGTTTGACATAAGGAGTCATAAAGACGATGAATACCGACCTGATTGATATCAAGATTCGCGCCGTCGAGGGTGGCGTTACGGCAGCGGCCGGCTTTAAGGCCGCAGGCATCCATGCGGGATTCCGGAAGAATCCCGAGCGCTTAGACTATGCGCTCGTCATGCCCGATAAACCCTGTCCCGGCGCCGGCGTGTTTACGACCAACCGCTTTTGCGCGGCGCCCGTGCAGGTGAGCCGTGCCAACCTGGGCGGTGCGGACAAGGGCTACGGTATCATCGCCGGTGTTTCAATCAACTCCGGCAACGCGAACGCCGCCACGGGCGAGACCGGCCTTGCCTGCGCGCGCGAGACCTGCAACATCGCATCGCAGGTTATCGGCTGCGAACCCCAGCAGATCCTGGTTGCCTCCACGGGTGTGATTGGCCAGATTCTGCCGATCGACACGTTTGAGACAGCCATTCCTGCTGCCTACGAGGCGCTCTCCGCCCACGGTGGCGCCGATGCCGCTCGCGCCATCATGACGACCGACACGCACTCCAAGGAGTACGCCGTGTCCTACGTCAGTGAGGCTGCGGGTCATGCGGGCAATGTCTATACGGTAGGCGGCATGTGCAAGGGCTCGGGCATGATCATGCCCAACATGGCCACCATGATCGCAGTTATCACCACCGATGCCCCCGTCGAGCCTGCGGCGCTTCATGCCCTGCTGCTCTCGACCGTCAAGCAGACCTTTAACAAGGTAACGGTCGATTCCGACACCTCGACCAACGACACCTGCATCATGCTTGCCTCCGGCGCCGCTGCCGCAGATGCCGAGCCTATCGTCGAGGGCTCCGATGCTTTTGACGAGTTGGCATTTGCCGTGCACGAGGTGTGCGAGAGCCTGGCGCGCAATATTGCCGCCGATGGTGAGGGCGCATCCAAGCTTGTTGCAGTCAACGTTACCGGCGCCGTGAACGACGAGGAGGCCGATATCGCCGCCCGTGCCGTTGCCAACTCGCCGCTCGTTAAGACCTGCATCGCCGGCCACGACTGCAACTGGGGCCGCGTTGCTATGGCGCTTGGCAAGTGCGGCGTGAAGTTTAATCAGGAAGACGTTTCCATCGACATGATGGGCATGCCTGTCTGTCGCGACGGTCTGACTGTTCCCTTTGACGAGGACGAGGCTCTACGACGTTTTGAGGCGCCCGAGATCGTGATCTCGGCCGACCTGGGCGCAGGCGACGCGGCAACGACCGTGTGGACCTGCGACCTCACGCATGAGTACATCTCCATCAACGGCGACTACCGTTCCTAGACTCCAGGCACGCTGCGCATCTTGCCGCGATTGCGGACAGCGGAGCACGGCGCGATAACGATACGAAAGACGAGGCAGATTATGAAATTCGCACGCGATTGTCGTTCGAGCGAATCCAACGAAGCAACCGCGCAGCTGCTGTTCGAAGCGCTGCCGTGGATTAAGAACCTGACCGGCAAGACGGTCGTTATCAAGTATGGCGGAGCCGCCATGGTTGATGAGCAGCTGCGCCGCGACGTGATGAGCGACATCGTTTTGCTCAAGATCATCGGTATGCGCCCCGTCATCGTGCACGGCGGCGGCAAGGCTATCAACGAGGCGCTGAGCCATTACGATATTCCCGTCGAGTTTAAGAACGGCCAGCGCGTGACCACGCCGGCGACTATGGATATCGTGCGCGAGGTACTGGGCGGCAAGGTCAACCAGGAGCTGGTTGCTGCCATCAACCACCACGGCAACCTGGCCGTGGGCGTGTCGGGCAGCGATGCCGGCACGCTCATCGCCGAGCCGCTCGACCCCGAGCTCGGTCGCGTGGGCAAAGTGACGCACGTCAACACCGACTATATCGAGCGCTTACTCGATAGCGAGTACATCCCCGTCATCGCTACCGTCGCGGCGGGGGAGGACGGCGGTTTCTTCAACATCAACGCCGACACCGCCGCCGGTGCCGTTGCCGCGGCGCTCCACGCGCATAAGGCGATCTTTTTGACCGATGTCGATGGCCTGTACAAGGACTTTAGCGACAAGGACTCGCTTATCTCCAACCTAACGCTCGACGAGGTTAACGAAATGCTCTACGGCGGCGAGGTCGATAAGGGCATGATTCCCAAGCTGCGCGCGGCCGTCGATGCGCTTACCGGCGGCGTATTTCGTGCCCACATCATTAACGGTACTACGCCGCATTCGCTGCTCCTGGAGCTGCTGACCGATGCCGGCGTCGGCACCGTGATCCATTCCACCGAGACGGCTTACGAGTTCGATACGCATCCGCATCCGCTTTCGACGTTTGCTGCGCGTCTGACCGAAAACCTTGACGAGGTCGAGAAGCTTCAGACGGTCTAGCTGACCCGCAGCCGCCCCATTCCTGCACCCATAGCCCCGCGCCGTCTGGCGCCCAACGAAAGGCATCCCATGTCACTTGCAGCTCAGCAATCGCTTGAATCCCATTACGTTATGCATACCTTTGGCCGCTCTCCGGTCGAGTTTGTCGAGGGTCACGGCATGAAGCTCACCGGCGACGATGGCCGTGAGTACCTCGACTTTCTTGCCGGCATCGGCGTGTGCAGCCTAGGTCATGGCGACCCGGCTGTGCTCTCGGCGCTCGAGGCACAGACCAAAAAGCTCATGCATGTCTCCAATTACTTCTACATTGAGCAGCGCGGACAGGTCTCGGCGCTGCTGTCCAAGCTTGCTAACGACGACGTAGATGGTGCGCGCGTGCTTGCCGATGCCATTGCCGCCGGCGATGAGACCACGGCAGCTGCTCTTGGTGCCCCGGCTGCGGATGAGCAGGTTTGGGAGACCTTCTTTGCCAACTCTGGCGCCGAGGCCAACGAGGGCTCGATGAAGCTCGCGCGCCTGTACGCCAAGCGTGCCGGTAATGGCGGCAACACCATCGTGTGCATGCGCGGCGGCTTCCACGGCCGTACGCTCGAGACCATTGCCGCCACCATGCAGGATTGGCTGCAGGACAGCTTCCGCCCGCTGCCGGGTGGCTTTGTGGCCTGCACGCCCAACGATGTCGATGAACTGCGTGCGATCTTTAAGCAGCTGGGCAGTGAAATATGCGCTGTAATGCTCGAACCGATCCAGGGTGAGAGTGGCGTGCACCCTATGACCGAGGAGTTTATGGCGGCAGCGCGCGACCTGGCACACGAAGTGGGCGCCGTGCTTATCGCCGACGAGGTCCAGTGCGGCATCTTCCGCTCCGGCAAGCCATTTGCGTTCCAAACCTATGACGTGGAGCCCGACATCATGAGCCTTGCCAAGGGCATTGCCGACGGCGTGCCCATGGGTGCCGTCGTGGCAAAGAAGGAGATTGCCGACGTGTTTAAGCCGGGCGACCATGGCTCGACCTTTGGCGGTAGCTGCTTGCCCATCGCGGCGTGTGCCGCGACGCTCTCCGCGCTTGTGCGTGGCGATTATGCCGAGCATGCTGCCAAGGTGGGCGCCTATATGGAGCAGGCGCTGGCTAAGCTTCCGCATGTGGTAGAGGTGCGTGGCCGTGGCCTGATGCTCGGCTGTGATTTGGATGATGCCGCGGGTGACGCACATGATATTGTTGCCCGCGCGCTGGCCGCCGGTGCCGTGATTAACGCTACGGGTGCTCATACGCTGCGTTTCTTGCCGCCGCTCGTCTGCGAGGAAGCCGACGTGGACAGTCTGATCGAGATCCTGTCGGGTGTCTTGGGCTAACGCAGCGTAATAACTCAATTTGGATCGGGTTCCGGACTGCTGGGTGTGTCATATGCGGCATGATTTGGCGATCCGGAGCCCGTTTTGTTGCTGATTTGCGATGGTCAAAAGTCCCTCTGGTCAAAAAATGCCAAATATGAGTACGGGCACTAATTCTGTAGCATATAAATTAGACACAATTTGACGAATTGGACCGCATATGTCCAGTTTTGCTGTCAGAAAACATGCTCATCTGGACCGTTAGCCGTTGCTTTGATGTCAGATTTGCCCTTTGGGACCTCGAAAATGCTGTTACAAAAGAGGTAGCAGTACTCATATTTGGCATTTTTTGACCACTGCCCTTGAAACGAGTGAGCTGTGGGGTTCGAATCCCTCTGCGATGGGCCCAAAAAAGAAAGGCTCCCATTGCTGGGAGCCTATCAAATCAGTGGTGGGCGATGAGGGATGTCCGCGTGCGGCTGGCGCCGCCCGCTTCCGCTTCGGGCCTGCGGCCCTCGCGTGCTGCGCTGGAAAACGCTTCGCGTTTCCTCAGCTCCGCACCCTGGCGGGTTCGAATCCCATGAAATGGGCGCAAACAAAACGGTCCCCTTGCGAGGACCGTTTCCAATTCAGTGGTGGGCGATGAGGGATTCGAACCCCCAGCCTTGTGCGTGTAAAGCACCTGCGCTAACCGTTGCGCCAATCGCCCGTGCGGAGAGAGTATAGCAAAACAATCGCCTCATTCATCTCATATCCATTAAAGGTAACTGGCACGTGTCGCAGCGGAGCTGATTCAGTTGAGATTGCCTGAACATTCCGCCCCTCTTTACGCCCTCGGGTATACTCAAAAGCTACTGATTCGATTTGATGCCCAGCAACAGCAGAGGGGATAGTATATGTGCGGTTTTGTCGGTTTTGTCGGTGGGACGGATAACCAATCCGAGGTGCTCACCAAGATGATGGACCGCATCGTCCATCGCGGTCCCGACATGGGCGGTCAGTTTATCGACGGCCGCGTTGCCCTCGGCTTCCGCCGCTTGTCGATCCTCGACCTGACCGAGGCCGGCGCTCAGCCCATGGCCAATGAGGACGGCAGCGTCGTCATTGTCTTCAACGGTGAGATCTACAACTTCCAAGAACTCCGTTCCGAGCTCGAAGCCAAGGGCTACAAGTTCCATTGCGGCGCCGACACCGAGAGCCTCCTGCACGGCTACGAGGAGTGGGGCGAGGCTGTCCTTGATCGCCTGCGCGGTATGTACGCCTTCGTCATCTGGGACAAAAAGAAGAACAAGCTTTTTGGCGCCCGTGACATCTTTGGCATCAAGCCGCTTTACTACTATCCCATGGCCGATGCGGGCGACGGCGCTCCGGGCGTGCTCTTTGGTTCCGAGATCAAGAGCTTCCTGGACTACCCGCACTTCCACAAGGCGGTCAACAAAAAGGCCCTGCGTCCGTACATGACGCTGCAGTATTCGGCAACCGAGGAGACCTTCTTCGAGGGTGTCTACAAGCTGCCGCCGGCGCACTACTTTACCGTCGATATCCCGACCGGCAAGATGAACATCGAGCGCTACTGGGATTGCGATTACTCTGCCGTCGAGAAGCCGTTCGAGGAGTACGTCGACGAGCTGGACGAGGTCGTGCACGAGAGCGTCGAGGCCCATCGCATCGCCGACGTCAAGGTCGCGTCGTTCCTCTCCGGTGGCGTCGACTCCAGCTACATCGCCGCTTGCCTCATGCCCGACAAGACCTTCTCGGTGGGCTTTGACTACAAGAACTTCAACGAGACCAACTACGCCAAGGAGCTTTCCGATAAGCTCGGCGTCGAGAACGTTCGCAAGATGATTACCGCCGACGAGTTCTTCGGTGCGCTCGAGGACATCCAGTATCACATGGACGAGCCGCAGTCCAACTTGTCTTCCGTGCCGCTGTGGTTCTTGGCCGAGATGGCCCGCAAGGACGTCACCGTCGTGCTTTCGGGCGAAGGTGCCGACGAGCTCTTTGGCGGCTACGCCTACTACGAGGACACGGTCCCGGTGCGCAAGTACAAAAAGATGGTGCCGCTGCCCATCCGTCGCGCGCTCGGTAACCTGGCGCTGCATATGCCGTACTTCAAGGGACATAACTTCCTGGTCAAGGGTGCCGAGATCCCCGAGAAGTCGTTCCTGGGACAGGCTCTGGTATGGCCGGAGCGCGAGGTCGACGGCGTGCTCAAGCCCGAGTACAACACCGGCGACGGCGCCTTCGAGCTTGCCGCTCCCATCTATGCGCGCGTGAAGGGTCAGCCCGAGCTGGTCAAGAAACAGTACCTGGACATGAACATGTGGCTCCCGGGCGACATTCTGCTCAAGGCCGACAAGATGTGCATGGCACACTCGCTGGAGCTGCGCGTGCCCTTCCTGGACCGCAAAGTCATGGAGTTCGCCGAGCACATTCCCGACCGCTACCGCATCAACGAGAACGGCAACAAACAGGTACTCCGCCACGCTGCTAACAAATCGCTGCCCGATGAGTGGGCCACCCGTCCCAAGGTGGGCTTCCCGGTGCCGATTGTCTACTGGCTGCGCGAGCAAAAGTGGTACGACTATGTCAAGGAGTACTTCACCGCGCCGTGGGCAAGCGAGTTCTTCGATACCGACGAGCTCATGCACCTGCTCGATCTGCACTTTGCGGGCAAGGGCGATTTCCAGCGCAAGATCTATACGCCGCTCGTGTTCCTGGTGTGGTACAAGCGCTTCTTTATCGACGAGGACCAGCCCGCTGTTCAGGCTGCCTAGCCTCGGCTTACGAACGCCTGCGCGTAACGGCTCCTCCGGGAGCCGTTTTTGCGTGGGTGCGTTTCAGTTACTATAAAAACCGTCCCTGCCAAATGGCTGAGAAAGGTGAAAGATGCACCATTCGGATTCCGCGACCGTGACCACGGTCGATACGCTTGCCAAGCTGCTCGATGTGTGCGGCGAGCTACGCGCATCAGAGCAGGTTGACGAGCGTGCCGTGACCGGCTGCTCGTTTGATTCGCGCGCGGTCTCGGCAGGTGACGTGTTCTTCTGCAAAGGTGCTGCCTTTAAGCCCGCGTTTTTGAGCATGGCGCTCGATGCGGGCGCCGTCGCATTTGTGTGCGAGGAGTCGCTGGTCGAGTCTCTGGAGCCGCTGGCGCAGGAGAGCGGTGCTGCGATGCTGGTTGTTGATAGCGTGCGCACGGCCATGGCCCTATTGCCGCCGGAGGTCTACGACCGTCCCGACCACGACGTCAAGATCGTGGGCATCACCGGCACCAAGGGAAAGACCACGGCCGCTTTTATGCTCCAGTCCATCATCAAGGCGGCGGGCGAGTCCTGCGGCATGATCGGCTCGGTGAGTACCGACGATGGTATCG
>CABUDJ010000051.1 GCA_902490325.1 uncultured Collinsella sp.
CTCAAGAATCTTAAGCAGCGCCTGCTGCACGCCCTCGCCCGAAACGTCACGGGTGATGGAGAGGTTCTCGGCCTTGCGGGCGATCTTGTCGATCTCGTCCACGTAGATAATGCCAACCTGCGCGCGCTCGATATCGCCATCGGCGGCGTTGATGAGCTTGAGCAGGATGTTCTCCACGTCCTCGCCCACATAACCGGCCTCGGTAAGCGCGGTGGCGTCGGCGATCGCAAACGGCACCTCGAGGATGCGCGCGAGCGTCTGGGCAAGCAGGGTCTTACCGGTACCAGTGGGACCGAGCAGCAAAATATTGGACTTGGCGAGCTCCACCTCGTCCATATCATCGCCGAGCTGCGAGTCCAAGCCGTCATCAAAGGCCGAAAGCGCAGCACCGCCCTCGATCACGCGGCGGTAATGGTTGTACACGGCAACCGACATGGCACGCTTGGCGTCCTCCTGGCCCATAACATAGGCCGAAAGCTCGTCATAGATCTCGTGCGGCGTCGGCACGTGTGTGATGACCTGGCGGTCGTCCTCAAGCTCAAAGCCCTCGGTCTCGGGGTCCACGGCGGGCTGGGATGCAGCCTGGCCGTGGTCGTTGAGGAAGCCCGGCAGCTTGCCGTTGCGGGCAGCGTCCATAAAGTCCGAAGCCAGCGACTCTTCCAGAATCTCGGAACAGGCGGCGACGCACTCGTCACAGATAAAGATGTTGGTCGGGCCCTTTACGAGGCGACGAACCTGGCCCTGCTCTTTTCCGCAGAAGGAGCAGCGGATGGGGTTGCCGTTCTCGTCAAAGTTGTCCTGCATGTTTCCTGCCATCCTAGGCGTCCTTCGCGGCGAGATCGCGCGAGGTGACGATACGGTCGATCAGACCGTAGTCGAGGGCCTCGGAAGCGGTCAGGTAGTTGTCGCGCTCGGTATCGGCCTGGACCTTCTCGATGGGCTGGCCCGAGGCGTCGGACAGGATCTGGTTGAGCTCGCGGCGAGTCTTCTTGATCTCCTCGGCAACGATCTCGATCTCGGTCTGCTGGCCCTGGGCACCGCCGCTGGGCTGGTGAATCATGACCTTGGAGTGCGGCAGGCAGAAGCGCTTGCCCTTGGCGCCGGCCGAAAGCAGCACAGCGGCCATGGATGCGGCCATACCGACGCAAATGGTCGAGACCTGCGGCTTGATGAAGTTCATGGTGTCCAGAATCGCCAGGCCGGAGTAGACCTCGCCGCCGGGCGAATTGATGTAGAGCGAGATATCCTTCTCGGCATCCTGGCTCTCAAGATGCAACAGCTGGGCAACGACCAGGTTGGCGCTGACGGAGTTGATCTCCTCGCCCAAGAAGATGATGCGGTCGTTGAGCAGGCGCGAATAGATATCGTAGCTGCGCTCGCCGCGCGGCGTCTGCTCGATAACGTATGGCACGAGGGCGGAATCGAACTTGGCGATCATACGCATCTCCATTTCTCTCTTGTGGACCAAATTGGTTCTAGATAAACGTACGGTGCCCGCATGCTATGCATTGGCTGGCACCGTACGAAGCAACCGGATAACCGGTGTATAACTTTACCCCATCACGGGCGCACGCATGCGCTCGCGGGCAAGGTGGCGAGAATTACTCGGCGTCCTTGGCGGTCTCGTCGACCTCGGTCACCTTGGCGTTCTCGACCAGGTGGTCAACGGCCTTGGAGCGACGGATGGACTCGCGGACGGCAGGCATGCGGCCATCGGCGATGAACTCGGCCTTGGAAGCCTCGACGTCCTTGACGCCGGCCTTCTCGAACTCGGCGTTGATGTCATCCTCGGTGACCTCGATCTTGAGCTCGCGGGCGAGGGCGTCCAGAGCCAGGGACTCACGGGCAACGTCGTTGGCCTGCTTGTGCAGGTCGCCGATGAACTGCTCCATGGTCAGGCCGGAAGCGGGCAGCCAGGTGTCCAGGGTCATGCCGCGGGCAGCGAGGTTGGACAGGAAGTTCTGGCCAAGCTCCTCAAAGACGGACTGCTCGTAGTCGGCGTCCATCTCGTCGAGCTGCAGGCGCTCGGCGAGAGCGGAGACGCAACGGTTCTCCTTCTCGGCCGGGAGGCGGGAAGCCTTGTCCTGCTCGATCTCGATCTTGATGGCGTCGCGCATAGCGTCGATGCTGTCGAAGCCAAAGTCGGACTTGACGAGCTCGTCGGTGAGCTCGGGGGTGTTGCGGACCTTGATGCCCTTGACGGTGACCTCGACGGTGTGGGTCTCGGCCTCCTCGCCCTCCTCGACCTCGTCGGTCCAGGTGACGGTCTTGACGTCGTCAACGTTAGCGCCGATCAGGGCCTCGTTGAACTCCTTGGGGTTGCTGTCGCTACCGGCGATGAGCATGCGGCCCTCGGCGGCGAAGTTGTCAGCGTTCTCAACGGCCTTGAGGTCGACGGTCACATAGTCGTCAGCCTCGACGGCGCGACCCTCGACGTCCTCGAAGGTGGCACGGTAGTTGAGGAGCATCTCGACCTGGTTGTTGATCTCGGACTCGGTGACCTCCGCGGGGGGCATCTCGATCTCGACAGCGTCGAAGGAGGAGAGCTCAGCGGCGGGACGCAGGGAGAACTCGACGGTGTAGGTGTAGTCCTCGTGATCCTTGGCGAGGTCGAGCTCCTTGTAGTCACCGTTCTTGGTGGGGACGATGTCAAGCTCGTTGAGGACGGCGGGCTCGTTGGCGGCGATCAGGTCGTTGGTCGCCTGAGCGAGGGTAGCCTCGGCGCCAAGAGCGGAGTCGATGACCGGACGGGGGGCCTTGCCGGCACGGAAGCCCGGGAAGCGGTACTTCTTGGCGGTGTCCTTGTAGGCCTTCTTGATCGCGGCGTCGACGTCGGCGGCCGGGATGGTGACCGTAGCGGTGAGCTTGGCGTCCTTGACGTCAGAAGCGGTGATGTTCAACACGTTCCTCCTCATACTGCCCAGCTTATCTGAGGTGCTGGTACCTTTATGCAACAATGTGTCGCGACGGCCGAGGCCGACGCTGGTGCGTTGGTGCGGGCGAAAGGACTCGAACCTTCACGGGAATCCCACCAGAACCTAAATCTGGCGCGTCTACCAATTCCGCCACGCCCGCATGAGCGCACAGACTAGGAATGATAGCAGATACGAACGGCAAGCGCACGCACACGTTTTACAGGCTCACGACCTCACCACGAGTGCAAAAGGCGGGGCGAGTTGCCCCGCCCCGCAAATTACGACTTGTTCGCTGACCCGCTACTCCCCCAGCAGGGCCTTCTCGGGCGTGATCGGCAGCGAGCGAACCTGGTGGCCGGTGGCGTGCGCCACGGCCGAGGCAACGGCGGCGAGCGGCGTGTTGATGACGACCTCGCCGATCGACTTGGCACCAAACGGACCCGTCGGCTCGTAACTCGGCTCAAAGGCCACGCGAATGCTGCCGATATCTAGGCGCGTGGGCAGCTTGTAGCTCATAAAGTTGCCGGTACGCAGGCGGCCGCGATCATCATGTTCGACGATCTCGTAGAGCGCGTGGCCGATACCCTGGGCAATGCCGCCCTCGGCCTGGACGCGCGCGAGCGCCTCGTTGATCACGGTGCCGCAGTCCACAGCCGCCGCATAGTCCACAACAGTCACCTTGCCGGTGGCCTTTTCGACCTCGACCTCGGCAATGCCGGCCATAAACGGCGGGGGCGAAACGGGCAGGCAGGCAGAGGCATGCGAGGTGAGCGCGTCGCCGCCCGCGATGTTCTTGACGCACAGGTTGGCAAAGTCGCGCAGCGTGAGATAGCGGTTCTGCTCGCGCGCGGCACGCTCGTCGGACAGGCGCACATACTGGCCGTCGAAGACCACGTCGGCGGCGTCAACGTCCCACATCTGGGCGGCCTTGGCGCAAATCTTCTCGCGCAGCTCGGTCGCGGCGTTCTTGGCGGCAAGACCCGTCACGTACGTGCCCGAGCTCGCGTACGAGCCGGCATCGAACGGCGACACGTCGGTGTCCACGCCGCGCACCACGATCAGCGAGCTCTCCACGCCCAGCTCCTCGGCGGCAATCTGCGCCAGAATGGTGTCGACGCCCATGCCGTTATCGGTGGCACCGGTCGAAAGCGTAATAAAGCCGTCCTCTTCCAGGCGCAGGTCGATGCCGGCAATGTCGATGTTGGAGATGCCCGAGCCCTGCATGGTGAGCGCGCAGCCCAGGGCGCGCACGCGGTCGCCCAGGTCCACGGCCAGGGGCTTGTCGCGCCAACCGATCATGTCCATCGCGCGCAGCAGGCAGCGGTCGAGCGCGCAGGCGTTGAGCTTCTCGTTGTAGTACTGCGGCATGATCTCGCCCTCGTGCACCATATTCTTGAGGCGCAGGTCGGCGGGGTCCATGTGCAACATGTCGGCGAGCTCGTTGACGGCGCTCTCCACGGCAAACTGGCCCTGGGTGGCACCGTAGCCGCGATACGCGCCGCCGCGGTTGGTATTGGTGTAGACGGCGTCCCAGCTAAAGCGGCTCGCCTTCACGTGGTTGTAGATCGGCAGGCTCTTGTGGCCCGACAGGCCAATCGTCGTGGTAGCGTGCTCGCCGTACGCGCCGGCGTTGGACAACGTGTGCAGATCGATGGCCGTGATGGTGCCGTCGTTCATGGCACCCAGCTTAACGGTCATCTGCATCTGGTGGCGAGAGTTGCCCGCGGTGATGGTCTCCTCGCGGGTGTAGCAGCAGTAGCTCGGACGGCCGGTCTGCTGGGTCACAAACGCAACGAAAATCTCGCAGCAGCCCGTCTGCTTGGAGCCAAAGCCGCCGCCGATGCGCGGCTTAATGACCTGCACCTGCGACTGCGGAATATCGAGCGACTGCGCGACCATGCGGCGCACGTGGAAGGGCACTTGCGTGGAGGTGGTCACCGAGATGCGGCCAAACGCGTCAGTCGTCGCAAAGGCGCGGAAGGTTTCCATGGGCGCGGTCTGCGTGGCCTGGCTGGTATAGGTGCGGGTGAAGACGATGTCGCTCTGGGCGAAGGCCTCGTCCAAGTCGCCAAAGTCGCTCGTACCGCTGCACACCAGGTTGCGCGGGACATCACCGCCCTGCGGGAACATAAAGGTCACGTCGCCCTCGGGGTGGACCACGATGTCGTTATCGAGTGCCTGGGTAAAGTCGAGCAGGGGCTCGAGCACCTCGTAGTCGACCTTGATGAGCTTGAGCGCCTTGTCGGCAGCCTCCTCGGTCTCGGCGGCGACGATCGCCACCTCTTCGTTTTGGTAGCGCACCAGGTTCTCGAGAATCAGACGGTCGTAGGGACTCGGCTGCGGATAACTCTGGCCGGCGATGGTAAAGCGGCGCTTGGGCACGTCCTCGTAGGTGTAGACGCCCACGACGCCGGGCACCTTCAGTGCGCGCGACGTATCGATGGAGCGGATCTTGGCGCGGGCATAGGGGCTGCGCTTGAGTTTGACGATGAGCGCACCGGCGGGCACCATATCGCCGGTGTAGACGGGACGACCCTCGAGCAGGGCCTTCGAGTCCTTCTTGGGCTGCTTGTGGGTGATTTGCTTGTACGAGACGCCATCGCAGCTGGTGTCGTTGACGGGCAGCTCGGGCATCTCGAAGCCCACCTGCACGCCGGACTCGTTGAGAAAGCGCACGATGGCGCGCAGCTGGCTCTCGTAGCCGCTGCAACGGCAGAGGTTACCGGCGAGTTGGCGCGAAAGCTCCTCGCGCGTGGCGACGAGGGACGGGTCCTCCTTGGCGGCGCGGGCGAGCGCCAGCACGTTCATGATGAGGCCGGGGGCGCAAAAACCGCACTGCTCGGCGCCTTCGGCAGCCATCGCACGGGCAAGCGCCTCGGACTCGGCCTTGAGGCCCTCGAGCGTGGTGACGGTGTGGCCCTCTACACGGGCGGCGGGAACCGAGCAGCTCAGCACCGGGTCGCCGTCGAGCCACACCGTGCACAGACCGCAGTTGGTGGTCTCGCAGGCGCAGCGTACCGACGCGCAGCCCTGCTCACGCAAAAGCGCAAAGAGCATGGTGTCGGGGGCAATCTGAACCTTGACCTTGCGGCCGTTGAGCGTAAAGGAAAGATCGATGAGTCTGGCAGCCATTAGCGCACCTCGCAAGAATCGACGCCGGGCACGCGGCGGCAGGAATACTCGTCCGTGGCAAACTTAGGAATCTGCACGGTCTCGAGCTCGCGGGCAAGCGAGGCCGAAAGCTCGATGCCGGCGGCACGACGCACGGCCTGAATCGCCAGCGGGGCCGAGATGCGGCGGCGGTAGTCGGCCGAGCCCCACATGTTGGTGCCATAGCTCAGCGCGCGTACGGACGCGGCCAGGGCGCGAAGCTCGTCCTCGGAAGGCTGCTCGCCGGAAAGGCCACACGCCTCGCCCTGCAGCAAGGTCGCGCGCAGCGGGCGGGCACCCACGGTGACATGCCAGCTGTTGTCCCACCAGGCAGCGGTGACGTTTAAGGAGGGGAAATCGGTCGCGGCCTTGCGCACGGCCTCGTAGCTCGCGCGGTAATCGTGCTTGACGACCACGATGTGCTCGATCACGTCGCGCACATAGCCCATGTCCACGAACTCCGCGAGCGGCACGCGGCCGGCGCCCGTCAGCTCAACATAGGAATCGAGCGCGAGAAAGGCGGAGAGAACGTCCGAGAAGCCAAAGCGGCCGTAGATGCTGCCGCCCAGCGTGGCGGTATTGCGCAGCTGCACGCCCACGATGTCGTGGACGGCGAACTCAAAGACATTGTTGACAAGCGCGTTGAGCCCAGCATGACGCTCGAGCTGGCGCAGGGTGCACATGGCACCGATGCGAAACTCGGTCTCGGTCTCCTCGATCTGATCGAGTCCGCAGGCCGAAAGGTCAATCGCCGTCGCCACGCGACGCGAACCCAGGCGCATCCAGATGCCGCCGCCCACAATCTTGTTGTTGCGGTTCTTCTGTAAGAGCTCATAGGCTTCGGCCGCGTTTCCAACACGGACGTAGGTACCGAACTTGAGCACGTTCTCCCCCATCTCTTCACTTGTCCAGTACTTTTAAGTGTACCAAACGAGGGGCCGCACACCGTTTTAGGACAAAATCCTCCCACCCATCCATAACTTGCGGTGATATACGGACTGATTAGTCGTTCTGGAACGCAAAACAGTCCGTATATCACCGCAAGTTATGAGGAGTCCTCCGGGATAGAAAAGGCTCCCAGCCAAGATGACTGGAAGCCTTCCTCGATGCTATGTCGAGCGAAGAATTAGCAGACGCCCTGGGCGAGCATGGCGTCGGCGACCTTCAGGAAGCCGGCGATGTTGGCGCCCATGACGAAGTTGCCCTCCTGGCCGTACTCCTTGGCGGTGTCGTCCACGTTGTGGAACATGCCGCGCATGAGCTGCTCGAGCTTACCGTCGACCTCCTCGAAGGTCCAGGACAGATGCTCGGCATTCTGGCTCATCTCCAGGCCGGACACGAGCACGCCGCCGGCGTTGGCAGCCTTACCGGGCATAAAGGCGACGCCGTTCTCCTGGAAGTAGGTCGTTGCCTCGATGGTCGTGGGCATGTTCGCGCCCTCGCCGACCACCTTGCAGCCGTTGGCGACGAGCGCCTGGGCGTCCTCGAGCAGCAGCGTGTTCTCGCGAGCGCAGGGCAGCGCGATGTCGCAGGGCAGCTGCCAAACGCCACGGCCGTCGCCCTCGTGCCACACGGCGTTGGGCTTCTCGTCAACGTACATGGCGAGCGTAACGCCCTTGTCGTGGCCGGAGCGCTTCTTGTTGTAGACATGCTCGAGCACGGTGTAGTCGATGCCGTCGGGATCCTCGACCCAGCCATGGGTGTCGGAGCAGGCCAGCACCTTGCCGCCGAGCTGAGTGACCTTCTGGACCGCGTAGATAGCGACGTTACCGGAACCGTGAACGACGACGTTCTTGCCCTCGAAGGAGTCGCCGCGGCTCTTGAGGTACTCGTCCACAAAGTAGGCCAGACCGTAACCGGTGGCCTCGGTACGGGCGAGCGAGCCGCCAAAGGAGAGGCCCTTGCCGGTGAGGACGCCGGTCCACTCATTGGTCAGACGCTTGTACTGACCGAACAGGTAGGCAACCTCGCGGCCGCCAACGCCCAGGTCGCCGGCGGGAACGTCGGTGTTGGGGCCAATGTGGCGATAGAGCTCGGTCATGAAGGACTGGCAGAAGTGCATGATCTCGTTGTTGGACTTGCCCTTGGGGTCAAAGTCGGAGCCGCCCTTGCCGCCGCCCATGGGAAGGGTGGTCAGGCTGTTCTTAAGGATCTGCTCCAAGCCCAGGAACTTGAGCATACCCAGGGTGACCGTTGGGTTAAAGCGCAGGCCGCCCTTGTAGGGTCCAATGGCAGAGTTGAACTCGACGCGGTAGCCGCGGTTGACCTGAACCTTGCCCTGGTCGTCGACCCAGGGAACACGGAACATGACGATGCGCTCGGGCTCGACGAGGCGCTCCAGCAGGGCGGCCTCCTCGTACTCGGGGTGGGCGTCGAGCGCCGGCTGGATGGTGCCGAGGATCTCGGTCGCGGCCTGGATGAACTCAGGCTGCTCGGGATAGCGGGCCTTGAGCTCTTCGAGAACTTTCTGCGTGTAGCTCATGCTTCCTCCAATGATGGGAAACGAAAAATGTTGATCGCGGCACCCTATGCGCCGCGAACTTTATCGAGTATGGATAATATCGCACTGTTGCAGCAAAGTTTCGCATAAGCAGACGGGCAGATGTTTCGTTTTGATTACGATGCAGGTAGAAGCGTTTTTGAGTGCCCAACGCGCAAATCGCGTGTTTCAAACCTGTTTCGTCCACATGTTCCAAACCACCACATTGGGGACAGGCACCTTTGTGGTGGTTTTGGTGGTTAGAGGACGAGCTGGTGGTAGTCGGCGGGGGTTATGCGGCCTTCGGTGGCAGCGCGGAAGGCGGCGAGGGCATCGCCCGAGAACGGCATGGCCCAGCACAGGCCGCAACCGGCGGTAATGGAGCCGGGCAAAGGCATAATGCGCCCGGGCACGCCGGAATCCAGGCACAGCTGCTCGCATTCCATCACATCGAAGGTGCTATCGAACGAAACGATGATCTTGCGCTCGTGGTCGAGGGCATCACCGGACGGGCCCTCGCGGTGTGCCTCACGATACGCCGCGGCGGCCGCTTCCTCTTCCGCAGTATGCCCACAGCCACCGCAGCCGCAGGTACAGGGCTCGGACCCATCGCAAGTGCAAGGTTCCCCGGTATCGGGACAAATATCGTGAGACATGGCAACTCCAATCGTCTAGGCGAGCAACTCGGCCGCCGCAAACTCCTCGGGCGTATTGACGTTTTCGAAGCAGAGCGTCGAGCCCGCAACCTTAACGATCTGCGGCTCATCCACATAACCAGCCTGAACGCGATTGATCAGGCAGCGAATGCGTTGGCGGTCCTGGTCGAGCAGCTCTTGGGCAACCGGCGCACACGCGTCACGGCGCCAGACGGCGCAAAGCGGCTCAATCCCCCGATCCTCGCGCGGCACGCACACGTCGAACGCCTCGGCCTCAACACGATCGGCAAGCGCACCGATGAGTTCCGGCGAGACAAACGGCATATCGCAGGCGACAATCGCCACGAGCGGCAATCGGGCCGCGGCCAACGAGCTCGCGATGCCGCGCATGGCACCCGCCGGTCCTTCAAGGTCCGCCACCACACGCGGCACCAGGCCGCCAAACGCGTGCTCCTCAAGATAGGCAAGCTCGCTGGGACGCGAAGTCGTCACGACCAACTCGCCGGCAACTGGTGCCAGCCGACCCAGCACGCGCTCGATGAGCGGCTCACCGCAAAACGCCATGCGCGCCTTATCGCAGCCCATGCGCGACGACAACCCGCCCGCTTGGACGACACAAGAAAGATCGGCCCGTCTTACGGTAGTCATACGGCAAACCACCCCCATCGGCATGCTCAAAACTCGACGCACGAAGCCAAATACCGTCGCCGATAAAGCGGACGGCACGGCAAACCCATGCAAAAACAAAACAGCGCCTTTGCGGCACGCAGCAAGACCGCGAGCACAAAAGCGCTGGTAGCGTATGGCGGGAACGTATGTGAATCGAACACATCCAAGACGTTTTGCACGCCTCGCAACGGTTTTGAGGACCGCGGAGCCCACCGGAGCCCATTCGTTCCCAAGTGCGGAGGTATTTTACCAAACCGAAACGGCTCCATCCCAAAAAGACGAGCAAGAAGTTGCGGTGGAATAGTTCCTGTATTTGCTGCCAAAGCCTCCAAATAGGAACTATTTCACCGCAACTGAGGAGGTGGGGCGGGGCGGCCGATCTAGCGCAGGGAGCGCAGGCCGCCGGCATCCTTGTCGAGCACCGTAAAGCGTACGGCATCCAGGTGCTCCAAGATGCTGATGGCGCGTTTGCGCGACACGCCAAGGGCCTCGCGCAGCACGCTCGTGGTGGCAGCGCCGCCGGCTGCCTCAATGGCGGCGGCGACGAGCTCACGCGCATGGGCCTCGGCGGCAGCGGACAGGGCAACGTCGCGCTCGACCTTAACGATCGAACGGTTAAGAGAAAGCTCGCGCAGGGCACGCGTCATGGTATCGCGGCCGAGCTGCAGCTGTTCGCCCACCTCGGGAAGCGCCGGTGCATCCAGGCCGGCCTCATCAAGCAGCGCGACGATCCGCTCGCAAGCCTCTCGCACCACGCGTGCCGCAGCGGCGGCCGAATGCGGATCGAATACCTCGGCACCCTCGGCGGCGCACACGCCACGCGAGCAGCCCTCGGCAATCAGAGCCGCGGCAACGCCTTCATCAGCGGCAGGCCACGCAGCATGGGCAACGGCGCCGGGCGTAAAGCCCGTCTCCTTGGGAGCCGCCGCATGCATGGCTGACAGGGTCGCCGCCAGTGCATCCATCGCGGCGTCGAGCACGGAAGCATCTGCATACAGCGAGCCATCCGAGCCAGCAAGCGCGCGAGCAGCGCCCTTCGCCACCAACCCGCGCAGTGCGGCATCGACCTCGCCGGTACCAAGATCCAAAGCCTCGGCAATATCAACGGCCGCAACCGGCAGCGCTTGCAGCGCCAGCCACGCATCCACCGCGCCCGCGATATCGCCGGACTCGAGCGCCGCATACAGTGCACGCTCTCCTTCGGCAAGCTCGCGCGAGCGACGACAGCGCGACAGCAGCACGCGACCGCCGCCAATGAGCATAACCGGCGAATACGACAGCACCACGGCATGGTCACCGGCGCGCAGCGGCAGCGGGTCCTCAAGACGCACCTGAACGGTACGCGTCTCGCCCACCGCCACAGGCGCCTCGCCCTCCATGAGCATAATGCGGCCGACAACCTCGGCCGTACCCGCCATCACGTGCACGCGCGCGCCCGACTCGAGCACGCGCGGCTTGGCGCCCTCACGGCCCAGGTAGGTCAATGTCATCATAAAGCGCAGCGTCTGGCCAAAACGGCCTTCCACACCGAGCATCTCGCCGCGATCGAGCGAAGCGGCACCGTCGCCCACCAGGTTGAGTGCCACGCGCTGACCGGGCAACGCCCGCTGCGTGTCACCATGAACCTGAACCCCGCGCACACGACAGACCGTGCGCGACGGCAGCGCGACCAGCTCATCGCCCACCGCAACCGGCGCGTCGTGCAGCGTACCCGTCACGACGGTGCCGGCACCCTTGATCGTAAAGCAGCGATCGATCGGCAGGCGCGGCGCGGCGTCGGTTTGCTCGGCGCGATCGCGACAGGCAGCCCAACAGGCGTCCACGCACTCGTCGAGCGCTGCCAGCAACGCATCAATCCCCTCGCCCGTCTTTGACGACACGGGAACGATCGGCGCGCCCGCAAACACGGTGCTCGACAAAAAATCATCGACGTCGAGCTCGGCCAGCTCAATCATTTCGCTATCGGCCAAGTCGCACATAGTCAGCGCCACCACCATATGCGTGACGCCCAGCAGCTCCAGCACATGCACGTGCTCGCGGGTCTGCGGCATTACGCCCTCAACGGCAGAGACCACCAGCACGGCGACGTCGATACCCGTGGCACCCTGCACCATGGCGCGCAAGTAATGCGCATGGCCCGGCACGTCGACCAGGCCAACGATCTTGCCACTCGGCAGCGCCAGCTCGCCAAAGCCAAGCTCAACGGTCATGCCGCGACGGCGCTCAACCTCCAGACGGTCGGGGTTTTTACCCGTCAGCGCCTCGATGAGCGCCGACTTACCGTGGTCGACATGGCCAGCCGTGCCAACGATAACGGGGCATTCCACCAACGTGTCACGCTCACTCATCGGCGCACCGCCTTGGCAACGCACGCGGCAAGCGTCGATGCCGCCGTCTCGATATCGCGGTCGCCCACGAGTGTGCGAACGTCAAACAAAATGCGATCGTGCGAGGTGCGCGTGACGACCGGCGTGTCGAAGTCTTGGACGAGCGAGCGCTTGAGCGCATCGACGGACAGGCGCCCGTCGACCGGGCAGACGGCCACGCACATCGTGGGCAGCTCCACGGTGGGCAGCGAGCCGCCGCCGGGAGTCGACGACTCCTTGACGATTTCCACCTGCACGGCACACGGGCAGCCAGCCTTATCGAGGCCTGCCACCATCAGCTCGCGCAACTTGCGTGCGCGACGCTCCAGATGAGCCTGCGGAAGCGTGAGCATGTTGAGTACCGGCACCTCGCGATGGGCCACATCCGCCCCATCCATGTAAATACGCAGTGTAGCCTCGAGCGCCGCCAGCGCGAGCTTGCCCGGGCGCAGGGCACGCATGAGCGGATGCGACCCGCAGGCCTGGACCAGATCGCGACGGCCCATGATAATGCCCGCTTGTGCGGCACCGAGCAGCTTATCGCCCGAGCACGACACGATATCGAGCCCCGCCGCGACCGAAGCCGGCGTGGTCTCCTCGCCGCCGCGCACCAAGATGTCGTCGGGCAACAGCGCCCCCGAGCCCTGGTCTTCATAGAACAGCAGGCCGTGCTTATGGGCAAGCGCCGCAAGCTCCCGAGAACCCACCTCCTCGTGGAAACCCTCGATGCGATAGTTAGAAGGATGGACCTTAAGGATCATCGCCGTATCGGGCGTGATGGCGCGCTCGTAGTCGCTCAAATGCGTGCGGTTGGTGGCGCCGACCTCGACGAGTTTGGCGCCCGAGGCCGCCATGACATCGGGGATGCGGAAGCTGCCGCCAATCTCGACAAGCTCGCCGCGGCTGACGATGACTTCCTTGCCCGCGGCATGGGTTGCCAACACCAACAGCACGGCGGCCGCGTTATTGTTGACGACCAGCGCATCCTCGGCACCGGTAAGCGAGCGGATCAGTTGCGCTGCGTGCTCCTTGCGCGACCCGCGCGAGCAGGTATCCACGCTGTACTCGAGCGTGCTGTAGCCGCGCGCGACCTCGGCCACGGCCTTGGCGGTCGACTCCGCGAGCGGGGCTCGACCCAGGTTGGTATGGATAACGACACCCGTGGCGTTAACGGCGGGACGCAGGCTCGGCAGCGCGGAGCGGTGGGCACGCCACTCGATAGCCGAGGCCAGCTCGCGCTTGGAACGCGGGGCGGCACCGGCACGAATCGCGGCGCGCTCTTCGTCAAGCTCAGCCGTCACGGCAGCATGGACCACCGCGTCGCAGGTCTCCCCCGCCGCCTTCACCACCGGCCACTCGGCAAGCAGCTCGTTGACGGAAGGAATGGCGCGCAGGCGGGCGCGCACCTCATCGGACATGTTCTGGCTATCGCTCATGTGCGGCCTTTCAAAAGAAACGTGGATCAGTCGAATACATCAGCTGAGTCAATTACTCGTTATTATCCTCGCGCGCCGCGATCTTTTCCACGCGAACGGCGTTTTCCTGGGTGAGTGCGGCGCCCGTCAACGGGTCCCAGCGCAGCGGCGTGTGGTCGAGCGGGCCAACGCCCAAGGCCTGCCGGCCGCCAACCTCAGCACCAAATGCGCGTCCGCCGGGAGCGGCCGAGGTGAAGATGCACGCCGGATGCAGATAGGGCGTCGTCTCCACGCGCACGCGGTCGCGGCCCATATCGCTCACGAGTTCCACGACCTCGCCATTGGCAATACCCATGCGTGCGGCAACATCGGCATTCATCTGCACGGCGTCCAAGTCGGAACCCGCCTCGGCGGCACCGGCCGCCGCGAGCCTGCGCGAGGTGTGCGACTCGAAGGGCCGGTTACCGCTAATGAGGCGAAACATCCCCGGACCGGGCTCCACCATCGGCGCGATCCAACCTGGCACGCGTCCCATGCCGGCACGCTCCCATACATCACTTGCCAGCGCAATCTTGCCGCCGGCAAGCGGAACCACCGGCTCACCCGTGCGCGACGGCAGCGCCACGCCCGTATCGGCCCAACCGCGCTCCTTAAGTGCAGCAAGATCAATCCCAAACGGAGCCACCTGAGAAGCGGCCAGATCGTCGGACGTAAAGTCGAAGCACTCGCCAACGCCGCAGGCCGCAGCCAGCCCGGCAAAGATCTCCCGCCCCGGTCTCGTATCGTCATGCAAAATGGGCAGCACGGCGTTGCGGTAGAACACGCGCGAATCGTTGGCGCCCACGACCGTGCCTACACCGCGGTCGGCCTCCAGATACGTCACGTCGGGCAGCACGAAGTCAGAAGCGCGCGCCGTCTCGGACCAGCGTATATCAATCGTCACGAGCAAGTCGAGCCGCTGCAATATACCCAACCAAGCCTGTGCGTTGCCATAGCCCGCACCGGGGTTACTGGCATAGACGATGAGCCCACGCAAATCGCCGGCAAGAATGGACTGACCGATGGTCGTGCACAGGCCGCGCACCGGATCGACCAGTGGATAGCGCTCGGACCCCAGCTTGGGACCGCGCGGCACCGGCGGCGTCGCAAAACGTGTGGGATCGAGGTCGCCCAATACAAGCGGCGTCGGTGGGTTGAGCGCACCGCCCGCGTGTCCGATGCAGCCCAGCAGCACATCGACCAAGCAGATAGCGCGCGCGGTCTGGGTGCTATTGGCATACGCGATACCGATGCCGCCATGAAAGCCCGCATCCACCACGGCAGCAGGCGCCGCGGCAGCCAAATCGCGCGCCGTCGCGACAATCTCTTCGGCCGGCACGTCGCACATCGACTCGGCCCACTCAGGCGTCCAAACAGCAGCCGCCTGCGCCAGCTCGTCAAACCCCGTGGTATAGCGGTCAACGAACTCGTGGTCGTACAGGCCCTCGGCAATCAACACGTGGGCAATACCCAGCAGCAGCGCCAAGTCGCAGCCCGGGCGCACGCGGAGCCAGCGGTCTGCAAGCGCGGCCGAGCCGCTGCGCCGGGGGTCGACCACGATAATCTTCGCCCCACGGCGACGGGCA
>CABUDJ010000052.1 GCA_902490325.1 uncultured Collinsella sp.
AGGTCTCTGCCACGTGCTCCGTCGTCGGCACCGACGCCAAGGGCGCCCAGCAGACCTGGGCCGCCGCGCAGCGGATCACGCTGAAGGAGGGCTCGACCGCGGCCGACCTCTCCGAGCAGCTCTTCAAGCAGGCCGGCCTGACCACCGATTATGATCCCAACGGCACCTGGGGCTGGGCGCTCAACACGATCACGTCGCCCTTCGATAAGGACCGCAAGCTCGGCTACGACTCGGCGACCGGCGCGTACTGGCAGCTGTTCGTCAACGGCAGCGCCTCCGAGGTCGGCGCGGGCGGCTACACGCTCAAGGACGGCGACTCCGTCGTCTGGTGCTACTCGAAGTACGGCGACCCCGCACCCGCCAATCAGATTTCCGTTAGCTGCACCGTTATCGGCCAGGACACCTCGGGTGCTCAGCAGACATGGGCGCAGCCCACGACAGCTTTGGTGGAAGAGGGCGCGACCGCTGCTGATCTTTCCGAGCAGGCCTTTAAAAAGGCTGGCATTGGCGCCAAAACGGGGAAAGGCACGTACGGCTGGTATCTCGAGTCGCTGACTTCACCGTTCAACAAGACCGTGACGCTTTCGAGCGAGAAAGTTAACGAAAACACTTGGAAATTCTGGCAGTTCTTCGTTAACGGTCAGGCGGCCAATGTCGGCGCGGGCAATTACACACTCAAGGCCGGGGACAAGGTTACCTGGGTCTATGGCTTTGATGGAACCATGCCCGGCCAGGTTTCCGTTTCAATGGAGATCATCGGTAAGAAGGATGAGAAGGCGCAGCGCTGGACCGATCCTTCGACGCAGGTGTTTGTCGAGGGCACGACGATCAAGGACGCTTCCGCTGCCTACTTCGATGCCATTGGCATTGAGTCCAAGATGTACGACCAATTTGGTTATTGGGGTGTTCATAGTCTTGTCTCCCCGCTTGATGGCACCGAGCTGTCGGGTGCATGGTCGTTCTTTGTCAACGGCGTTCCCGGGCCTCAGCTCGATAGCGATTACGTGCTCAAGTCGGGCGACAAAATCGTCTGGGCTTACGCCCCTGGCGACACCGTTCCTAATCCCGATGAAGTCGTAGTCGATCCGAGCGCTTCGCGCCCGACCGATTGGAAAGCCGACTGGAGTGGCAATTCCAATGCGGTGGTCAAGAACGTGTCCACACCTACGGGCGCGCTGGTAAGCTCTTGGACGTTCGATTGGAGGGCCTACTCGGGCGCCACGTATCCCAATGCGAGCGAGCCTATTGTCGTGAACGGCAACGTTTACCTTGCCGTGAACAAGCGTTTGCTTAAGATCGACGCCGAGTCGGGCAAGGTGCTTGCCGAGTCGAACCTTCAGACTGCGATTGGCTACACCACGCGTCCGATTTATACGAAAGGCTTGGTCATCGTCCCGCTTGACGGCGGTGCGGTCCAGGCTCTGACGGCCGATACGCTGACGACGGTTTGGGTCACTGACTCTGTGAGCAAATCTGCCCAGTCAAATTCCCAGTTGACGGTCGATGGCAACTATCTCTACGTTGGCACCGTTGATGTCGACTATGGAACGAGTACGTACAATAACGGTCATCTGACGCGTATTAATATACTGACCGGCGCTGTTTCTTGGCAGCATGTTAATGCTGATGAGGGCTACTACTGGACGAGCGCTACAGTGGGCGACGGCTATATTCTGGTTCCGACGAGTGCAGGTACCGTTGAGATGCTGAGCAAGTCGACGGGTGATGTGCTCGGCAGCGTTTCGGTTGGTGCCATCGTCAACTCCGGCTGTGTACTGTCCAAAGACGGCAAGCATGCCTATGTGATCTCGCGTGACGGCAAGCTCCACGTGCTGGCACTGTCGGACGCAAACGCAAGGGCCTCTTCGCGCATTTCCGAAGAACGCGTCATCGATCTTGGTCTTACGGGTTGTGCCTGCATGCCCACGCTGTATGGCAATAAGCTGATTGTCGGTGGCGAGGTTTCTGGCGGTTCGGCGCTGGCGATTGTCGACCTTGATAATGACTTTGCTACGACGTTGGTTTCGTCTGCCGATGGCTCCGTGCTTCCTGCCGGTGGCATCAAGGGCGCACCGCTCGTGAGTGTCCAGGCGGATGACACGTACGTTTATTTCACTGTCAACTATGGTGCGACTTCCGACTATGTGAACTACACCTCGGGCGGTGGCGTGTATCGCTACAAGATGGGTGACGCACAGGCGACCGGTGCGTTTAGCGCAGCGGGACACAACAATTACTGTGACTCGCCAATTGCCTGCGATGCCAAGGGTAACCTCTACTACATCAACGATTCCGGCACGCTTTTCAAGCTGAGTGGTGGCGTTAAGGTCTCGTTTGAGACTGGCGAGGGTTCTAAGGTCGACTTCCAGACTACGGCCGACGGCAAGCTGGTCAAGCCGGCCGATCCGACGCGCGATGGCTACACTTTCGGCGGTTGGTATACCGATGAGACTTGCACGCAGGCGTATGACTTCAGTACGCCGGTGACGGCCGATCTGACGCTGTATGCCAAGTGGACCAAGAATGCCGTTAACCCTGGCGGCAATGGCGGTTCTGGCACTAATGGTGGCAACGGTGGCGCTGGCAACGGTTCCGGTGCTGGCACGGGCACGGGTTCCGGCTCCGGCACGAAGGGCCAGCAGGCCGGCGGCGCTGTCGCCCCGGGTCATAAGCCGACGACCAAGACGACGGTGTCGACCAAGACCGAGACCAAGGACAACAAGTCCGACAAGAAGGACTCCGATAAGTCCGACAAGAAGGACGAGAAGAAGTCTGACAAGAAGTCTGACAAGAAGGACAGCAAGTCCGACAAGAAGTCCGATTCCAAGTCCGATACGGGTGCTGCTTCCACGACTACTGCTAAGAAGTCCTCTAGTGCCTCCGAGCAGGAGACTGGCACCAACCCACTCGCCATCGTTGGCGTTGCCGCCGGCGTCATCGGTCTCGCCATCGTCGGTGTGTTCGTGTTCACCAAACGTCGGTAGGTGAGGGCTGTGTCCAATAAATCCAAGGACGCTGACCCCAAGCAACCAGATTCCTCGTTTATCCAGCTTGACGATGCAAAGCAAAAGGACGCCGCTTCGGCGGCGTCCGCCCCTCGACGGAAGGCGCTCCTTGGCGTTCTGACTGCCGCGTGCACCATTCTGATCGTCGTCTCGCTGGGCTTCGTCCATCCTTCCGAGAGCGGCGCCTGGTCCATTGACTGGATCGTTCAGACCGTGACGGGGGAGAGCGTCGTCGCCAAGGACACCAAGGGGTCTGGCTCGTCTGCCGCTTCGGGCGAGGCTAGTTCCAAGGATTCCAAATCTTCGAATGATGCAAAAGACGAGCCCAAGGGTTCGAACGACGCCAAGGACGATTCCGAGTCTTCAAACAAGGAATCGGACAAAAACTCGGATAGCAAGAAGTCCGAGGACCGGGGCGGCAAGAAGTCTGGCGATAAATCCGCTGCCCAAAATACGGGAGCCGGTGATACTTCCAATGCGTCTGGCGGTGCTTCTTCGGGCGGTGGCCAGTCGTCTGATGGAGCCTCATCCTCTAATGGTGGAAACGTCTCCTCGGGCAGCCAAAGCGGCTCACAGGAGTCCAACTACGTTACGGTGACGGTTTCGGTCACATCGAGCGCTGTGGGCAATCCCGTGTCCTCTGGCGGCACCTTTACCTTTAACGAAGGCGCCACCGTTTACGATGCCCTGTGCGCGCTGGGCCTTTCTGTCAACGCACACGGCTCATCGTACGGCACGTATGTTTCTGCGATTGGTGGTTTGGCCGAGAAACAGTACGGCGGCACGAGCGGCTGGATGTACTCCGTCAACGGCACAACGCCCATGACGGCCTGCAGCAACTACGTTCTCTCCAACGGCGACAACGTCGTTTGGTATTACGTAACGGGCTAGAGGCCTCGACATAGCGCGCCAGACGGGCGGTTCGGACAAACATCCGGGCCGCCCGTTTTTCAAGTGAATGGGACTGGGTCGCCGGGTCTTTCGGCAAACAAAAAAACCGGTTGGAATGGGAATTCCAACCGGTTATACATTCAAGCAAATAGTGAATCGACTACGACCGTGCGCCCTCGAGGAAGAAGCGGCGGCTGAAGTAGTTGTACCAGGTGACGAGGAACGTGGCGATGGCCTTCATGGCCTGGTAGCCGATGCTCAAAAACGTGACGCCCACAAACATGTACAGGTCGTTGAGGCCCAGGCCGATTACCGACAGGATGGTGAAGATCGTGAACTCGCGCTTGCGGCTCATGCCCTCGCGATGGTCGAACACGTACTTCATGCTGAGCCAGTAGTTGACCACGACGGACGTGGTAAACGAGACCGTGGTGCTCATCAAAAAGTCGAGGTGAAACAGCTCGACGAGCGCAATGAGCATACCCCAGTCGATGCCAAAGGAGATAAGACCCACGACAGCGAACTTGAGGAACTGCTTGGTATGAGGTTGTGCCAGTGCCTTGCGCACGTAATCACATCCAATGCGTTGATGAATCGAGCAGAGGATACTTTAGAGCTTTTGCAAGGGAAACGTAAGGTCCTTGCCAAGAACTATACGAACTCGCCAAATTTTCAAGAGCTAATCCGCAAACGTTGCAAATCTTCCCGTAAACGAGCAAAGCCCACGAACAACACAGCGCTCGACGTGCGTCATCCGTGGGCATCGTAAAGCTGTAAGGTTGCGAGTTACTTGGTCTCGTCGCCTTCCAGGAAGATCTTTCGGGTCACAAAGTTGTAGACCATGACAAGCGCGGTGGCGCAAATCTTGGCGATATTGGCCTCGAGCCCCAGGCCGGCGTTGAGTGTCAACACGATACCGTCGTTGAGTGCCAGGCCGATCACGGACAGCACGACAAAGATGATGAACTCGCGGCGGCGGCTTATGCCTTCCTTGTGCGCAAACACGTACTTCATGCTTGCGAGGTAGTTAAAGATGAGCGAGACGATAAAGCCGCTGGTATTGGCGATTAGGATGTTGAGGCCCAGACCGTAGTGGAGCAGATTCATAATGCCAAAGTCGATGACCGTGGCAATGACACCGACGACGCCAAATTTCATAATCTGCGCAAGGAGCTTTTGCATGGTACCTGCCTTAAGCTGGCGCCGAAGCGCCGCGGGGATGACAAACTTAGCAAGTTTAGCCAATCCCCGCGGGTGGTGCTAGGCGCGCTCCTCGATAGCACCGTTTCTATATGCATCGAGCAGCTGGCGCAGGTCCTGGATCTGGCTGCGAATCTTGGCGCCAGTATCGGTGTCGCTCACCATGCGGCGACGGTCTGCTTGGTCAAAACGGTTGGTCTCGCTCTCGATGTCCACGTTGCGCGTGAGTGCCTCGGCAACCGTCGTAAAGGCCCGGTGCGACTTGAGGCGGCAGCCGCGCGAGCTCGAGATGAGCGTATAGCCGGCGATGCCCGTCTTGGGATGGTAAGCGCGGCAGAAGCCGCCATCGATGACCAGTAGCTTGCCCTCGGCGCGGATGGGCTGCTCACCCTTGGTGGTTTTAACGGGCGTGTGGCCGTTGATGATGTGGCCGGTCGGCGAGCATGCCATGGCCGCGACGCCAAACTCGCGCATGATATCATCGCAGACCGAGGGCGACTTGGTAAGCGTAAAGTACGGGTCCATCGGCTCGACCCAGGTGCTCTTATCGGCGATATAGGCGCGCTCAAAGGTACGCACCAGGCGTCCGCTGGCGGGTGAATTGAAGCCAATCCACAGGTACCACATCCAGTCGAGGGCATCGCGGTCGCCCACGCGCCACGCGCGGCGGGCGATGTGGTCGCAAAAATCGAGATAATCGCGGCCAGCGTGCCAGGTGCCCAGGCAGTTCATGCTGCTGAAGGTGCCGTCTTCGTTGAGTGGAACGCAGCCGTGGAAGAGCAGGTTGCCGTTGGCGACCTTGTACATCGAGCCATGGGTGTAGAGGAAATCGATATGGCGATGCAGGTGATCGGCGGTGACAAACTCGGACACGAGCTTGTCGATGATGTGCTGCTCCTGAGACGTGAGCGTGTAGGGGTCCGCCGGGTCGACGGTGGGGAAGTCGTTGGTCGTGAGCGGCCACACGCTGCCGTCGGCGAGCGTGACCGTGCCGGTGTCGTGGTCGATCTTGTCGAGTAACAGGCGGTCGGTCATATCGAACTCGGGGTGGCGCTGGATAATCTGGCCCTCGAGCTTAAAGAGCAGCACGTTGATGGCCTTGATCAGCGGGGTGATGGACTCACCGGCGGTGTAGGTGGCATCGGCAAAGGCGACAAGCTCACGCAGCGAGATGCCGTAGTCGTTCTCCAGGATCTCGTAGTTGTCGTAGCGTAGGTTGTTGCGCAACACCGTGGCGATGCAGGCGGGCTCACCGGCCAGACCGCCAGCGCCGACGACTTTTAGGTGAGCAGACGGTCCATAATCTTGGCCGCGCCGCCGCCGCGGTCGAAGATGTCGCCCACCAGGTGCAGGTGGTCGACGGCCAGGCGCTTGATGAGCGAGGCGAGCGACTCGATAAAGTCGTCGGCGCTGGCGGTCTCCAGGATGGACTCCACGATGCGCTCGTGATAGCGCACGCGATAGTTGTTCTCGTCCGGGTGCGTGTGCAACAACTCGTCGATGATATAGGCGTAGTCGCGCGGGATGGCCTTACGCACCTTGGAGCGCGTGTAGCGGCTTGAAAGTGAGCGAGCGACCATGATGAGCTGGTCAAGCATCGTCTTGTACCAAGTTGGCGAGTCCTCGCGCTGGCTGCGGACCAGGTCGATCTTCTCGCGCGGGTAGTAGATGAGCGTGCACAGCTCGCCCTTTTCGTCAAAGGAGAGCGTGTCGCCAAAAATTTCGTCGACATGCTCGCGCACGACGCCCGAGCAGTTGTTGAGGATGTGCATAAAGGCTTCGTACTCGCCATGCACGTCGCTCATAAAATGCTCGGTGCCCTTGGGTAGGTTGAGGATGGCCGAGAGGTTGATAATTTCGGTAAACGCGGATTGTTCGGTGGGGAACTGTCTCGACAGCAGGCGCAGATACTTGAAGTCTTGCGGGTTGCGATCGAATGCGACCATGAAACACCTTCCGATGGGGCTGGTAAAACTGATAAACAGCGTCAAACGTTTATCAGTATGCGCCGCTTTTGTTTCGATTTTGCGCCGGCGGCTGAATTGTCGGCTGAACGGTTTGGTAAATCGATTTAGTTGAGGTGGATATGGCGGTTGAGTGGAGACGACAGAAGGTGTTTTCTCAGATATTTATGCGTGGGGCCGGTGGAGACGATGGTGGTAAAGATGTTCGCTATTTTTGGTTCGATTTGGTAAATAGTGGACATATGTACCGTATGTAGGCTCACTGTGCGATAATTTGCGCAGCAATGAGTAAGGAGCCTCATATGAGTGATTTTGTCCTGACCTGTGAATCCGCCGCCGATCGAACCCGTGAGTTCTTTGCATCGCGCAATATCCCTGTCGTGTGTTTTCATTACGAGATCGACGATGTTGTCTATACGGACGATCTGTATCAGTCGATTACGCCGGACAAGTTTTTTGCCCAGATTGCCGCGGGCGCCATGCCCAAGACGTCTCAGGTGAGCGTGGGTGAGTACGAGGAGTTTTGGGAGCCGTTTGTTGCCGAGGGTAAAGACGTGCTGCACCTGACGTTGTCGTCGGGTATTTCGGGCACGTATGGATCGGCCTGCGTTGCGGCGCAGATGCTCACGGACCGCTATCCCCAGGGCGGCAAGGTGCGCGTCATCGATTCACTGGCGGCGTCTTCGGGCTTTGGCCTGCTGGCGGAATGTGCCGCCGACGTTCGCGATAGCGGCGCTTCGCTCGACGAGACGGCCGCTTGGATTGAGGAGCATAAACTCAACCTTCACCACTGGTTCTTCTCGACCGATTTGTCGAGCTACCTGCGCGGCGGTCGCATTTCGGCCGCGAGCGCAATCATCGGCACGGCGCTTAAGATTTGCCCGCTTATGACGGTCGATTGCGAAGGTGGGCTGTCGCCACGTGAGAAGATTCGCACTAAGAAGCGCGCGATTTCCGAGATGGCTAAGACCATGATGGCGCACGTGCAGAACGGTGCGGATTATTCGGGTAAGTGCATTATGTCCCATTCGGCGTGCCGTGAGGATGCCGAGGCCGTTGCGGCGCTGATTGAGGAACAGGTCCCGCAGCTCAAAGGCAAGATTGAGATCAATAACATCGGTGCTCTGATTGGCTCGCATACCGGACCTGGTACGGTGGCGCTCTTTTTTATGGGCGACAAGCGCGTGGATTAATTTGCCCCATCACGTCGCTGCATGATTGCTCAAGCGAAAACGGCCCGCCTCACGTTTGTGGGGCGGGCCAAGATGTTTTGCTAGCGTTTCTTTCCGCGGAAGAAGAAGCCGTGCAGCGAGGGCTTGAGTCCGCGGTTGGCGCGACGCTCCTCGATGTGATCGTGGATCGAAGCGACGCGCTCGATGACTTCGTCGGGAATCGGCACGTCGGGATTCATGTTCTCGACCTGGCTGACCTCGGCGGCGGCGACCTGGTCGATAATGGGCACATCGTCGTGCGAGATGACGGGCGTGGCGTCTTCCTTCATCTTACGGTAGCGCTGCATCATGTCGGTCTGCAGCTGCTGGGCCGAAGGCGGCGTCCAAATGATGGCGTTGGCACCGGCGGCGATGGTCTCGCGGATGCTCTCGGGCGTCTTGCCGCCCGGCGCGATGAGCGGCAGGTTGGGATAGTGCTCGCGCAGTTCACGCAGGACCTGCGGCGTGTTCTTGCCGGCCGCGATGTTGAGGATCTTGGCCCCGGCGCGCACTTTGGCATGCGCATCATCGTCGCAACGTACGACCGTGGCGATGACGGGGATGTCGGCGATGTTGGTGATGTGCTCGACCATCTCGGCAGTGGCGGGGGGTCTACCCCTTCACGCCGCAGCCCGCCTCTGCACGGAGCGCTTACCGGTGGTGGTGCCGCCGCCAACGCCCACAAAGACTGGGCACTCGGCAACGGTCAGCAGCGCCTGCGTAATGGCGGGCTGCGGCGTGAAGGGGTAGACGGCAAACACGGCGTCGGCATTGGAGTTGCGGATGACCGCCACGTCGGTGGTGTAGATGAGCGACTTGATGCGGCGGCCAAAGAGCGTAAAGCCGCTTGCCTCCTCGATCTCATCGGGCATGCGGAGGGCCGCCTTGCGCAGACGCCCGTCGATGGGCAGCGGCTCCATGGGCAAAAGGCCGTTGGGAGTCACGGCCACCTGGGGCTCGGTAAATTCGTCTGCAAGCTCTACCTCGGAGAAGTCGACCGAGGCGACGATGTCCTCGTGAACCTCGGCGGGAACATCGATGGGGTCTTGGTCGTTCGTCGCGGCAGGCGTATCGAAGGAGCTGGTGGCGACAAAGGCGTCGACGCGCTCGTTCAGATCGTTGAGAGTATCCATGGTGGTCCGTTTCTATGTTGTGCGGCCGGCAGTGCACAACCGGCGCTACGTTGCTAAATCGTTTGATGAGTTGATTTTTCCCCGCTGCGCCATCCGTTAGACCGAACGCCCGTCGAACGTGAAGGAGCTGTGGTGGCGGGTTTTGAGGTGCTATCTTAAATGTCCCGTTTAAAAGAGAGGTGGCGCGGTATGGAAATCTCGACATTATTGGGCTCGATTGGCCTATGCGTGGGCGCAATCGTAGCCGCCGCGGTCATCTACTTTGTGGTTACGGCCATTAAGGGCAAAAGAGCTGAGCGCAAGGAACGCGAGGCGCTTAAGCAGCACCGTGACCAGCAGGACAAGCGCGCACGGGAATAGCTTGTTGAGTTTTGAATCCGTGCGCTAGCTGCGTTTTCGGATCAGGGCGATGTAGAAGCCCTCAAAGTCGCGGCTGGGCGGGATGGTCAGCGTGCCGGGCATACCGTTGGCGATGGCCGAGACATGGCCGGCGGCGATGGCCTCGGTGAGGGCGTTGCACTCGATATGCGGCTCCTCGCCGGCATCCTGGGCGCGACGCGCTTCACTTTCGCTCGGTGTGCCGTCGAGGGGGATAAGCTCGCAATCCATGTGCTTGTCGAGGGCCTCTTGCAGGGCGTCCTCGTTTTCCTGCGGCATGATCGAACAGGTGGAATAGACGAGCGTGCCGCCCGGTTTGAGGGCTCCCATGGCGCGGTCCAGAAGCGCGCGCTGCGAGCGGGCGCACTTGACGAGCAGCTGCTCGGTGAGGCCGCGCAGGCTTTTCTCGTTGCCACTGATGACGGTGCCCGTGCCGGTGCAGGGAGCGTCGAGCAGGATGCGGTCAAAGCGGAAGAACTCGTCGAGCTCGCGTGCGTCGATGCGCATGACGGGCACGTTTTTGGCACCTTGGCGGTGGAGGTTGGACTCAAGCTTTTCGGCGCGGGGAATGCTCATCTCGCAGGCCGTGAGGTGTGCCTGGCCCTGGGTGAGGGCGGCGATCTGCGTCGTCTTGCCGCCAGGGGCTGCGCACATGTCCAGGATGTCCTCGCCTGCCTGGGCGCCCAACACCAAAGGCGGCATCATGGACGACAGGCTCTGTAGGTAGATCTTGCCGTCGCGGTAGATGTCGAGGTCCCATAGGTCGGAAACCTGGGCCTCGGGCAGGATAAAGGCGTCCGGATACCAAGCGACGGGGTTGTGGGCGATGCCGGCGGCACCGAGCGCCGCAGCGATGTCCTCGGCGGTCGCCTTGAGCGTGTTGGCGCGCAGCGTGACCGGGCGTGTGGCCGCGGCGCCGAAGCCCTCGATCATGAGCTCGGCATCGGCGGGCGCATAGGCGCCGGCGACCGTGTCGACCATAAAGCGCGGCAGGTCGGCGGCGCAGGGAAGGGCGGCAAGCTGGTCGGAAAGCTCGGTAGCGGCAAACTGCCTGAGCTTGAGCTCGGGCTTAACCTGCTTTTTCTGCTTACGACGACGCGGCTTGGACATCCGTCTTTCCTTCCACCTAAATGATTATTCTGGGACGGGGATTAAATAATCATTCCATGACTCCCGTCACAAAAAGACTGTACTGTGGCGCCCGGGAATGATTTTTTAATCCCCGTCCCAGAATAATCATTCCCGGGCGCGTTGCTACTAGCGTGCTTTAGTACTGGCTCTCGTGCTTGCTGAAGAAGTCGAAGCGCGGGGGCAGCGGCTTCACGCGGTGGTCGCCGGGCTTCTCGCCCAGGCTCTCTACGAACTCGTCCGTGGAGGCAAAGATGTTATCCCAGCTAAAGAAGGCGACCGGATCGACGTCGAAGTACTCGCAGATGAGTTCGCAGCCGGCCGGGACGATACCGTGCATCAGGACGGTCGCCACGCGCAGCTCGGTAAAGGCATCAACCAGGGCCTGCGTCATCGCTGCGTTTGCTTCGTCGCCCTCGAGCTTGTTGGCGGCCTTGGAGGCGTCGCTCCAGCGCTTGTTGGCGGCGCGCAGGTAGTCGTCGCACACGGCAAGCGCGCGGTGCGTCTCGAACTTGTACATGGCCTGCTCAAAGGCAAGAGCTGCCTGCTCGGCAGCCTCGACCACGGCGGCAGAGGCGGCACCGGCGGGGATGCAGCCGTTGCGGTACGGGCTCTCGTCGCCTTCCTTGACGGCGACGCCGTAGAAGCAGCTGCGGGCCAGACGGTTGAATACGCCGGTCAAAAGGGCGCTCTCCTTAAGGGCCGGATCGATAACGCGCTTGTCGTCGCAGGCGCGCACCTCGTTGCCGTCCTTGTCCTTGCCGGTCACACGCGTGTCGTATGCCTTGGGGCTAAAGCTCACCGGCTTTTCGGACAGGCCGAGCGACAGCCAGTGCGCGCGCATCTGCTCGCAGGTGTAGTGGTTGAGTAGGTCGTCTGCCGGCGGGGGAGGCGTCTGCGAGGACGAGCTGGCCTTTTTGCCCATGTAGAGCAGGTGGTAGCAGGCGCTGACGGTGCTCTGCGTGAGGTCCCAGCCCAGGGCCTCCCACATGGCGGTCTGCGCGATGCAGTAGAAGTAGATGTTGTCCTGACCGATAAACTGGTAGATCTGTGCGTCGTCCGAGCACCACCAGTCGCGCCAGTCGAGCGAGCTGTGCTGGTAGGTGGGCGCGGGCACCTGTGTGGAGTCGGCAGCGGGCTCGCCCATGAGGGCGGCATCCTGGGCGGCGACGCCCTCGGTCACGCCGGCGGCCTTGGCATCGCGCGCGAGCACGGTACGCGTATAGCTGATGGGCGCCCACAGGCTCTCTGGCCAGCACCAGCAGGTGACGTCGGAAACGCCGTCGACCTGGGGCACCGGAACGCCCCAGTCGATGTTGCCGGTGATGCGGAAAGGCACGAGCGCTTTGCCGCTGCGGAAGCGCACGCCGCCGTTGGCGAGCACCGCATGGGCGTCGTCGCGCTCCTTCCAGCTGGGGAAGGTGACGGTAAAGCTGCTCTTGTTTCCCTCGGGCTCCAGCACGGTGTGCTCGGGCAGCTGGTCCTCGACGGCATCGAAGGCCTCGCGGAACTTGTTTTGGATATAGAGCTGGGCCGGCAGCAGCCACTCCTCCATGGTCTTGGAGACCACGGAACGAACCTGCGGGTTCTGGGCGAGCTTGGCGGTGTAGGTCTTCATAAAGTCGAGGTAGGCCGGCAGGTCGAAGTAGAGGTTGTCGACCGGGCGCAGCTCGGGCACCTCGCCGGTGAGCTGGCTCTTGGGTGCGATGAGCTCCTCGGGCTCAAACTGGTGACCCAGGTCGCACTCGTCGGCATAAGCCTTCTCGGACTTGCAGCCCTGGATGGGGCAGCGGCCGATCACTTGGCGGCCGTTGAGGAACGTGCCGGCCTTGGCGTCGTAGAACTGCAGCGTGGAGCGCTTGGAGATGGTGCCCTGCTCATGCAGGCGCTCGATAATCTCGGCGGTCACTTCGTTGTGAATCTGCGCAGCCGGCTCAAGGCCTGAGCCGCCGTAGATATCGCAGCTGATGTTGTAGTTGTTGAGGGTCGCGGCCTGGCGGGAGTGATTGGACTCGACGTACTCGTTAATGGACTTGTCGTAGCCCTCGTTCTCCTTGAGCTTGCGGTAGCTCTCCATGATGGGCGAGCCGTAGCAGTCGGTGCCCGAGGTGAAGATGACGTTCTCGCGGCCCAGACGGTCGCGCAGGAAGCGGGCGAAGAAGTCGGCAGGGACAAAGACGCCGCCGACGTGGCCAAAGTGAAGGCCCTTGTTGCCGTAGGGCTCGCCGGCGGTAACGATGGCGCGGCGAGGCCAGCTGGGACGGTCGTTCATGGAGTATTTGGATGCCATGGGACTCCTTCGCATATGGTGAGAGCGCAGTCGGGCGTGGGGCTCGGCGGCGCGGTGGTCAATTCGTGCATATCGTTCGACATTATCGCACATGCGGGCGGGTGCGTGGCAGGGGCGCTATCCTAAGATGCTATGAATGAGATTTCCAACATACATGCGTTTGAGGACGAGGATTTTCTGCACGACTGCTTTGTGTGGGGGATGGTCGTAGTCGGCGTGTTTGCCGTGTGCCTGGTGCCGGTGTTTATGCTGCTGGGCGGGCCTGCAGACTTGGATGCGGCTGACGCGGGCGGCTGGATGGCTGTCGTGGGCTGGATAGTCGGCTTGGCTGCGATCTCAATGGCGTCGTTCGCCGTGCACGAGCTGGTGCACGGTGTGTTTTTTAAGCTGCTGGCGCCTGCGGGCGCGAAGGTGACCTTTGGGGCGAATCGCGAGACGGCGATGATCTATGCCTGCGCCGAGGGGATTGTGTATTCGCGCCGGCGGTATATGGCGATTTGCCTGGCGCCGACGGTTGTTGTGACGACAGCGTTTGCCCTGGGGTTTGCGTTTTCGGGCTATCCGCTGCTGTGCTATCTGGCGGCCGGCTTGCATTTGTCGGGCTGTGTAGGCGACTGGTATTACGTGTGGACCATTTTGCGCGACCGCCGCATTGTCGCCTGCGAGGATACGTCCTTTGGCGTGCGCTTTTTTGGGTGAGGAGATGTCGATGAAGCCGTTGTTGCTGCATGCGTGCTGTGCACCATGCTCGCTTGAGCCGGTTCGCCTGCTGCGCGAGGAGGGGTTTGAGCCCACGATTTGCTGGACCAACCCCAATATTCAACCGCGCGATGAATGGCAGCGCCGCTTGGACGAGCTGCGCCGGTGGTGTGCCGATGGCGACATCGAGCTCATCGAGGCAGGGGAGGACCGCGGTCGCTGGGAGACCGGCGTGGCACCGCTGGGTGCCGATCGGCCCCGTCGCTGTCGCGCGTGCTATGCCCTGCGCTTGGCCGAGGCGTGCCGCGTGGCCCAGGAGCGCGGGTTTGAGTTTGTGGGCACGACGCTCGCCGTCTCGCCGTACCAGCTGTTCGATACCTGCAATGACGTGCTTGAGCGCTTGGCGGCGGCACATGGGCTCACCCCGGTGATTCGCGATTTTCGTCCGTATTACCCCGAGGCCACGCGTCGTTCGCGCGAGCTGGGCATGTACCGGCAGAATTACTGCGGCTGCCGATTCTCGGCCGTCGAGGCGGCCATGGACCGCGCCCGCATCCGCGACGAGCGCAAAGCCGCCAAAAAGTAGTTCACTTGGGATGTCAGCCTGCTAGGATGTAGAGCGGACTTTAGCTATATAAGGAGTATCCGACGTGTCTATGCGTACCGATGATTTTGACTACAACCTTCCTGAGGAACTGATTGCCCAGGCGCCTGCCGAGCCGCGCGACTCCTGCCGCCTGCTGGTGGTTGATCGCAAAGGCTCCGAGACAGGAACGCCGCTAGAGCATGGCGGTACCGTCGAGCACCGCATCTTCCGTGACATCATCGACTATATCGAGCCGGGCGACGTGCTCGTCATCAACCAGACGCGCGTGATGCCGGCCCGCCTGATCGGCCGCAAGGCCGGCTCGGGCGGTGTGGTCGAGACGCTGCTGCTCAAGCGCCGCGAGGACGTGGATCCGCTCGGCCATGTGTGGGAGTGCCTGGTCAAGCCGGGCAAGCGTCTGAAGCCCGGCGCTCAGATTGAGTATCGCGCCGGCGGCGCCCATGCACCCGAGGGGGCTCCCGTGGTGCTGACGGCCGAGGTTGTCGACTTTGTCACCGATAGCCGCGGCGGCCGCTTGGTGCGTTTTGAGCCGGCCGGTGACGTGCTGCGTAGGGTCGTCCT
>CABUDJ010000053.1 GCA_902490325.1 uncultured Collinsella sp.
CGACGCTGCAAACGCCCCTAAGCGGCAATCTGACGTTCAATCGTCGGTCGCGTACCCAAAGTACGCTTCCCTCCTCTTTCACGTCACCTTGCTCGCTTAGGGGCGTTTTCGCTGACGTGAGCTCAACCTGCGGCGCAATGTCAGCAACCAAGCCGAAAACAAAAAAGGCCGAAGTCCCAAAAGGCTTCGGCCTTTGTTTTTTGCAACGTCCAAGAGCAGTTTATCGATTCTCAATACTTCCGATGTTCTTGAGCTCGATGGAGATGAGGCCGTTGGGCTCGTTGACAAACTCGATGTACTCAGAGTTCGAACCCATCTCGGCCGGGAAGCTGATCTCGATGCCCGTGTCGGTACGGATCTTGTGATTGCGCACGGCCGCGCGCTCAACTTGCTTGCGCTCCACGGGAACGCGCTCAGGCACCTTCTCCTCAGTCAGTGCCGCGCGCACGCTCTCCTTGATAACTGGTTCGTCCTCAAAGACCTCATCGACGATATCCCAAGGCGGCAGCTCCTCGTCATCCTCGACTTTCTCGGCAACGGCAGCCTTAACCTTGGCGAGTGCTACAGCCGTGTTGGCACCGTGCTCCTCGGCGACTTCCTCGACCACACGCGTCACGGTGTCGATGACCTCCTTGCCCGATACCCCCGTGTCGCACTGCAGCAGGCCATCGGGAATGAGCATGCGATCCTCGCCGGCAATCTTGCGCTTCTTATCCACATAGCCGATCTCCATGGTGCTTGCACGCACGATTGCATAGCTCGGCACCTTTTGCGAGGGATTCGGCAGAATGGCGTAGTGGCGCGCAATGTCGTTGCGCACCTCGCCCTCTTCGCGACCCACCTCGTGCATAAAAGCCTGCTTGGAGCCCAGCAGCATCACGGCAAACCAGCGGGCATCCTCATCGTCATCAAAGTCCGCCACAAGCACGTCAGTGGACTCGGCTTTCTCGGCCTTGGTAAGTTCGGAAGAGGTGAACTCCGCAATCTGCTGAGACAGATCCACGAACTCACGCTCACCAAAGAAATAGCCCTTGAGCTCGCCGCCGAATGCGGAGTTCTCGGCAAACGTGGCACGCTTGTTATCAGCCGAGGTACGAGCGCGCCGCAGGTGCGTGGTTACGAAATTACGCACGGTGCGGCTCTCGATATCGAGCTCGCGCTGGCTCATAACGTTGACGGCAGAGTCAAAGTCCAGGATATGCAGAATCGCGTGATTGATTTTCATATACGGCATTCCGTTCTAGATCGATTTCGGCACGAACCAGTATAGCGGTCGATCCCGCCCCAGGCGCATCGAAGATTGGTGCATCGGGGACAGGTTGCTTTGCACCAATGGTTAGCGCAGGAGCTCGGACTGCCAAGCCTCGAGCTGTTCTGCCAAGCTCTTGCCGGCAGCGGGCATGTCGATCTGGGGACGTTTGGGCAGAAGCGCACACTTAAGAATCGCAACGATAGTCTGCGAGACAAAGCGTCGCGTATCCTTGTCAAAGCCTTGCGCAGCCTGGAGCATCACGGGCAGGCTCTCGCGCAGATTCCCAGCGATATCCGCAAACCGCTCAGCACCCGTAGCCTCAAGCACGGAGAACAACGCATCTACAAAACGCTCGCGCTCGTTAGGCGACACCGCAAGCAGCATCTCGCGAATGGAGCCATCAACGTATCGAGCACCGGCGGACAGGCGCTCACAGTACACGAAGTCGCGACCATCAACCACCCAGCTAAAGGGATTATGCTGAAGCAGGCTGAACTCGGTGCTCTCAACGATGGCATAGTCCTCCTGTGTCTCGAACATCATGCCAAAGATCGACGACCGAGGTAGCGTCTTGTCGATTCGACCGGATAGATCGGCGAAGGCGTTGCCGCTCAGAAACTCCTCGACGAAGCCCGGACCATCATGGGAATACGCCCGTTCGATTCGCTCACGGGCGACATCGGGGCACATCGCCGCACCGTACACCGCAAGGTTTCCACCCTTGGAATGACCTCCGCACAAAAGCGGCCCGTCAATCGCATCCGCCGCCTCGTCTACATAACGCGCCGCGGATTCCTGGGCCGGCACAGGACACCGGAACGCCATGTTAAAGTCCTCTTTCCAGCCCACAATCGTGCTGTCGGTCCCCCGGAAGGCAAGATAGCTAAACCCCGCCGGAAATCGGAACGTCATGGCCGCAAACTGCTCCGTTGTCTCGGCATCACTCACGCTACGATAGCCGCAAACACGAACGCCACGGTAGCGAGGGCTTGCTGCCACAGCCTCCAACAGGGCACGACTCCCCTCCGGATCCCACAGGTCGCCAATCATGTCTTGGTAGCACTCGGCGCGCAGCAGCTCGCGTACGTCTAGGCCCTGCCAGTTCGTCAGCTCCGCCATATCACCCGGCAAACGCAAATAGGACAACCACGCAAAGACCAGGCTATCCACCGCGCAGAACGGCCGTTCCTCAAACGGATCAAACGCTGTCTGGGCATAGGTCAAAAAATTAGGCGAATCCGACATGGCCCTCCCATCAACTATGGTGCATTGGGGTCAGGTTACTTTGCACCAAAAAGGCGCCCGGGCCGTGTGGACCCGGACGCCTTCATTGTAGCTTTTCGCTCTAGCGAGCTTGATTTAGCAGGAGAAGTCGACGCTGTCGATGATGTCCTTGAGGGCCTTGGCGGAGGCGGTGAGCTCATGCTGCTCGTCATCGTTCAGCGGCACGGGGACGCGGCAGACGACGCCGTCGCGGCCAACGACCGTCGGCATGGAGATAGCCAGATCGGACAGGCCATACTCGCCCACCATGAGCGAGGAAACGGGCAGAACGGTCTGCTCATCGCGCATGACAGCGGTGCAGATGCGCTTGACGGCCATGGCGACGCCGTAGTAGGTGGCGTGCTTCTTCTCGATGATGGTGTAGGCGGAGTTCTTGACGTCCTCGGCGATACGCTTCTCGGCAGCCTCGTGCTCCAGATGACCGTGAAGCTCGCAGAAGGTGTTCAGCGGAACGCCAGCAACCTGAGCGCTGGACCAAGCGACAAACTCGGAGTCGCCGTGCTCGCCCATGACATAGGCCTGGACATCGCGCGGGTCAACCTCGACGTGGGCACCAAGCATCTGCTGCAGACGGCCAGTGTCGAGCACGGTGCCGGAGCCGATGACATGGCCCTCGGGCAGGCCGGACATCTTGATGGCAGCATAGGTCAGAACATCAACCGGGTTGGAGACGATTAGCAGAATGCCGTCGAAGCCGGACTTCTTAATCTCGGGGATAATGGACTTAAAGATGTTAACGTTCTTGTTGACCAGGTCCAGGCGGGTCTCACCGGGCTTCTGGGCAGCGCCAGCGGTGACGACGATCATGGCGGCGTCGGCGACATCGGAATAATCGCCGGCGTAGATCTTCATCGGCTCGGCAAACGTCATGCCGTGCGCGATATCCAGAGCCTCACCCTCGGCGCGGTTCTTGTCCACGTCGATGAGGACCATCTCGGAGAACAGACCGCTCTGCATCAGAGCGAACGCCGAAGACGAACCGACGAAACCGCAGCCGACAATAGCGACCTTCTTCTCGTTAACCATTAGAAACTCCCATCTCTCTCCACAAACAAGCCGCCCGGGAACGACCCGAGCGGCTTGTCGTAATCCCAATACATCCAATCGGGACTTTGATTATGCCCCTATTCGCAGCCGAAAATCGACCGTTTACCGAAATTGTTTGCAGTATTCGTAAAATAACTGCACGAAATCGGTTTCGAGCTATTGACGGGCCGAAACAGGTTTCTAATACAGGCCCGCCTCGCGAATGGCCTCGACAGCCAAAGCGATCTGATCGGGCGGCAGGACCAGCGCCATGCGCACGTGCCCCTCGCCCGAAGGACCAAAACTCGCGCCCGGCGTCACCACAACGCCGGCCTTCTCCATGAGCTCCTCGCAAAACGCCATGGAATCGGTGCGACCACCGGGAAGCTTGGCCCACACAAACATAGAGCCATGCGCGTTGGGACGCTCCCAGCCCAGGCCCTCAAGACCGTCGCACAGGGCATCGCGGCGCTCCTGGTACTTCAGACGCTGCGCCTCGACCTCATCGCGCGGACCGTTCAGGCAGGCGATGGCGGCCTTCTGGATCGGGAAGAACATACCGAAGTCGATCTGGCCGCGCAGCTTGGCAAAGGCCGAGACTACATCCTCGCGACCGACCAAAAAGCCGATGCGGGCACCGGTGACGTTAAACGACTTGGAAAGCGAGAAGAACTCAACGCCCACCTCGAGCGCGCCGGGATACTGCAAGAAGCTGCCGCCCGGCTCGCCGTCGAACACGATGTCGGAGTATGCGTTGTCATGGACGATGAGCAGGTCGTGCTCGCGGGCGAAAGCGATAATCTCCTCGTAGACCTCGGGCGTACCCACCGAGCCGACCGGGTTCGCGGGCAGCGACACGATCATATACTTGGCACGATCGGCCACCTCGGGATCGATACCCGCCACATAGGGCAGGTAATTATGCTCGGCAACCAGCGGATAGTATTCGAGCTTGGCATCGGCGATCTTGGCACCCGCCTCAAAGACCGGGTAGCACGGATCGGGAACCAGAATGGTGTCACCCGGATCGAGCAGGGCCAGGCCCAAATGGCCCACGCCCTCCTGCGTGCCGTTGCACGACTGCACCATAGACGGCGTAATGCCCGAAACGCCAAAGCGACGCTCATAGTAATCGCACACGGCTTGCTTGAGTTCGGGCAGGTCGCGCAGGGCATACTTCCACATCTCGGGATCTTGGGCTGCCTGCGTGAGCGCCTCGACCACGTGGTCGTACGGCTTAAAGTCGGGCGTGCCCACGCTCATGTTGTAAATGGTCTTGCCCTGAGCCTTCAGCGCGAGAAGCTTGTTGTTGAGCGAGGCGAAGACCTCCGCGCCAAAGCAGTCGAGACGCTGCGATGCCTGCATGGTGCCACCTTTCGATATAAAAAACGCGGCGCTCCGACAAGAGCGCCGCGCGATACGGGCCATCAGATTGCAAAAGTGTAACGCTTGCAACCCCCGTATTGGTTCAATTTAGCCAACCTTAGTCAACTGGATTGAGCGCGTCGATCTGCGCAAGCCACAGACACGAGCTAGCGTCACTCGGCATACGCCAATCGCCGCGCGGGCTGAGCGTCACCGATCCCACCTTGGGACCATCGGGCAGGCAGCTGCGCTTAAACTGCTGGGCAAAGAAGCGGCGGTAGAACGTACGTAGCCACGTGTGGACGGTCTTGACATCGTAGACGCCCTCAAAGCTCTTGAGCGCCATGTGGTAGATCTTGCCCGGCTCAAAGCCAAAACGTAGCAGGTAGTAGAGGAAGTAGTCGTGCAGCTCGTACGGGCCCACCAAATCCTCGGTCCTCTGCGCAATCTCGCCGTCGCCCGTGGGCGGCAGAAGCTCGGGGGACACCGGCGTATCGAGGATATCGAGCAAGACCTCGGCAATACGCCCGCCAAAGACATCGGCGGCATAGCGCACCAGATGGCGCACAAGCGTCTTGGGCACGCTCGCGTTGACGGCGTACATGCTCATGTGGTCGCCGTTATAGGTAGCCCAGCCGAGCGCCAGCTCCGACAGGTCGCCCGTGCCAATGACAAAACCGCCAGCCTGGTTGGCCAGATCCATCAGGATCTGCGTACGCTCGCGGGCCTGGCTGTTCTCGTAGGTCACGTCCTGCACGGCCGGATCATGCTCGATATCCTTAAAGTGCTGTTCCACGGCAGCATGGATTGAGACCTCGCGGAAGCTCACACCCAAGTCACGAGCGAGCGACTCGGCATTGGACTTAGTGCGGTGCGTCGTGCCAAAACCGGGCATGGAAACCGCCGTGATACCCGTGCGCGGCAGCCCCAGCGCATCGAAGGCACGCACGGTCACAAGCAGCGCTAGCGTGGAGTCCAAGCCGCCCGAAAGGCCGATGACCGCAGCCTTGGTACCTGTGTGGGCGAGGCGGGTCTTGAGGCCCGCAGTCTGTAGATCAAGGATCGTCTCGCAGCGCTCGGCCAAGTCGCCGTGGTCGGCCGGCACAAAGGGCGCGCGCGGGAAGACACGGTCGATGTCGCAGGCATCGCGCAGGACAGGTTCTTCGGCCAGCACGCCCTCAAACGAAAACTCAACGGTCGTGGCCTCCGGAGCATCGTCGGTACACGTCCACGTCGTCGAGCGACGGCGTTCGGCAACCAGGCGGTCAAGGTCAACGTCGGCGATGGCCATATCGCAGGTAAGCAGTTTGGTCGCGGCGAGCTTGGAGCCGTTTTCGTAGACGAGGTTCTCGCCCGCAAAGACCATGTCGGTCGTGGACTCGCCCTCGCTCGCGTCCGCGTAGGCATAGGCGCAGTACAGGCGCGCGCTCTGGTTGGAAATGAGGCTGCGGCGGTAATCCGCCTTACCGATAATCTCGTCCGAAGCCGACGGATTGAGGATCACCGTCGCACCGGCAAGCGCCATCTCGGTCGAAGGGGGCGCCGGCACCCACAGGTCCTCGCAGACCTCAACGCCCAGCACCATATCCTCGGCACCTTCATCACAGCAGCGGTAGACAAGCCCCGAACCCAGCGGAACCGGACCCCGACCGGCAAACTCGACCCACACAGGATCTGCGGGCGCCGGAGCAAACCAGCGGCGCTCGTAGAACTCGCCATAGTTGGGCAGATACTTCTTGGCCGTGAGGCCCAAAAGCTCGCCCGCGCAGCACACGGCGGCGCAGTTGTAGATATTCTCGGCAACTGCAACGGGAAGACCGACGGTAAAGACAATCGGCAGCTCGCGGGTTTCATCGAGAATATGTGCCAGAGCAGTCTCACAGGCATGCAGCAGCGTGCGATTATGGAACAGATCGGCCGCGGTATAGCCGCACAGATTAAGCTCGGGCAGCACCAACGCACGAACGCCGCGCTCGGCAGCATCGCGAACAGCCGCCAGCGCAACCTCGGCATTGCCTTCGACATCGGCAACGCGAATCTGCGGCGACGCCGCCGCCACACGCAAAAAGCCATCAGACTGAGAAAGGTGAAGATTCATAAGAATGCTCCCGTGCGTAGACGCTATTCAACACAATTAGCAAGCCCTATTGTAGTTCAACCACCGGGTGGAACCGCATCCCACCAACTTGGTGAGCTATTGATGAGTTGATGGTATCTGTTAAATGTCACGTACGATTCACATCTGGTGGGTACCCTGATGGCTGCATGAAACGAAGCAGATTTACACCGGGAGGACCCCGTATGACAACCAAGTACACCGACGCGCCGCGCACGCGCGTCATGACACCGGCCGCGCTCAACAACGGCGTTCACGAAAACCATTCCATCGGACAGACCATGGCCATCGCGCCCAAAAAGGGCCTGTTCGATGACATTTCCATTCCTCAGATCATCGCTGGCGCCGCAGCCGCCGCCACAAGCGTCGCGCTTGCTTCCAAGATTGGTATCGCTGGTTCAGTAATTGGCGCCGCCGTGAGCTCGGTCATCACCGTTGTGTCCTCGCAGGTCTACCGCCACTTTATCTCTGCCAGCGCCAAAGCCCTCAAAGGTACGCACGCCGACGTCGACTACCCCGCCGGCGCCTATGAGCCCGTTGAGCTTAATGCCGAGGAGCACCTGGGCGGCGCCGCGACTACGCAGGAGATGCGCCAGGTTGCGGGGCGTGCGACCACGGCGCGCGTCGCCCCTAACAGCCTGCGCGCCAAGGCCGCGGCAGAGCGCAGCCAGACGCAAAAGAAGGTCATCGTCTTCTCAATCGCCATCGCCATCGTCGCGGTCATCGCCTGCACCGGCGCCATCCTTATAACCACCGCCGGTGAGGGTCTGGGCGAGCGTCCCGAGCCAATCCTGTCGTCGCGCACGACCGAGAGCGATGCAAATGGCAACACCCAGTCGCAGGATCAGCAGGCACAGACGGACGATACGCAAGACAGTTCTACCTCTGCCAATTCGTCCTCGAACACCCAAAACCAATCGCAGGGCACCGATTCCTCTACGGCCAACAGCAGCACGCCGTCCGGCACGACCGACTTAAGCCAAACGACTGGCGGTTCGCAGCCGAGCACGGGCGGCCAGACGAGCGACACCACTTCGGGAACGGGCACAGCAGACAGCAACAACACCAACAGCTCGAACAGCTCGAGCGGAACCGCGTCCGGCACGGCATCTGACAGCTCGAGCCAAGGCACGGCATCGGGCAACTAAGCACATTTGCCTCTCATAGATAACCGACCTGTACAACGGGCGCGAATCGAAAGCGGTTCGCGCCCGTTTGCCTTGGGCGCCGCCATGGCGAACACCATGCGATGGTAAGATGCTTTGGTGTGTAAAGAGGAGATTTGCCATGAGCAAGACAATAGTTAGGCCCACGCTTTCGCTGGGCAACCACATCTATCTGTATCGCCTGCTACGCGATGCAATCGGATGCGGCAAGCAAACGTTTATGACGCAGGTCGAGGAGGCGCTCGCCGCCGGCGACATGACCGCTTATGACCTGGGCTTCGAGTCCACGCGCGAGCTGCTCGAGGAGCTCAACGACTGCATTAAGCTGACCGTCTTTAAGGGCGGCCGCCTGTATGCCACCGTCATCGCCAACGAGGCCTGGGATACCGCCCTTGCCAAGGGCGAGGACAAGCCCAAGGCTGCCAAGGGCGCCAAGCAGTCCTACAAAAAGAAGAAACGCGGCGAAAAGGACCTCAAGGCCGTACGCCCCAAGCACGTTAAGCGTCCCGAGCCCGAAGCCATGGTTGAAGCCGCGCCGGAACCCGAGCCCGAGACAGAGATCGAAGTCGCTATTGAGGTAACGGCAGAAGCCGAAACCGAAATCGCCGCATCGACCGATCCCGAAGTCATATCCGAGCAGGAAGCCACTGTGGAGCTCAACGAAGCGCCCAAGTCGACAACCGAAGAAGCCGCTGACCAGCCCGAGACGTCTACGTTCCAAAACAGCGATGTCTTTGGCAACGAGGCCGAGGACGATCAGTCCGACGAGCCCGCAGATCAAGACGCTACCGAGTCGGCGCCGGAGCCCGAGACGCCGCAGCCCGCCATCTCGCTCACGGTCGTCTATGACCCCGAGAACGCCAATGCCGGCATCACCACCATGGCATCCACGCCGGTCGAGACAAAGCCATCTGTCGAGGCAAAGGATGCCCCTCAAGCCAAGACCAAAACCGAGACCGAAGACACGTCCGTCCCCGTGGAGCCGACAGATTCCGCAGCTAAGCCGGAAGCGGCGCCTGAGCCTGAGCCTGTCATCGAGTCCGCATCCACACCTGTCTATGACCAGATTCCCGCACCTGTACCGGCTCCGGTCCCCGCACCCGCAGCACCTGCCATCCCCGAGGACTTCCCCGTCGATTTCGCAACCGAGGTCTTCTGCCCCGGTCCGTTGCTACACCAGCTGTCGACCTATCTCCCCTACGGCGCCGATACCCTCGGCATCGTCGGCGAGTACTACTGGATCGCCCGCGAGCGCGGTACCATCGAGGCCGCGCGAAACCGCGCAAGCTTCCCCCTGCGCTACACGCAGGCCGGCGAGCGCCACGAAGTTACCGTGCGCGTCCGCCGCAACACCACCGGTGGCCTCGGATCCACCTGGACCATCGATAAAGTCGAAGAACCCGAGCAGTAACGACAAACGGCTCAAATCCAAATCAGGATTTGAGCCGTTTTTATTTGTTGATGTTGCGTAACCAACAGCGAGCGGGCCGCAAGTGCCCCAGGTTGCCGTGAAAGAGGAGCGACGCGTACTTCGGTACGCGAGCGACGGCTTGAACGGCAAGATGGGGTGCTTGCGACCTGCGCAGCGTCGAGCAGTTACGCGGTTTGGAAAACCGCGTAACGATCTAGTCGCGCGTCAGCTTACGGTGGATACGATGCGGCTGGGCCGCGTCCTCGCCCAGGCGCTCGATGCGGTTGGCCTGATAGGCCTCGAAGTTGCCCTCGAACCAATACCAGTTGCCCGGGTTCTCGTCGGTGCCTTCCCACGCCAGAATGTGCGTGGCGACGCGGTCCAGGAACATACGGTCATGGCTAATGACCACCGAGCAGCCCGGGAACTCGAGCAGCGCCGCTTCGAGCGAGGACAGCGTCTCGACGTCGAGGTCGTTCGTAGGCTCGTCGAGGAGCAGCAGGTTGCCGCCCTGCTTGAGCGTGAGCGCCAGGTTCAGACGGTTGCGCTCGCCACCGGAAAGTACGCCAGCGCGCTTCTGCTGGTCCTGGCCCTTAAAGCCAAAGCTCGCCACATAAGCGCGGCTCGGAACCTCGGTCTCGCCGACCATCATGTGGTCCAGGCCGTCCGAGACGACCTCCCATAGGTTCTTATCGGGGTCGATGCCGGAACGGTTCTGGTCGACATAGGAGATCTTGACGGTCTCGCCCACCTCAAGCTCGCCCGAAGTCAGCGGCTCCAGACCCACAATCGTCTTGAACAGCGTGGTCTTACCGACACCGTTGGGGCCGATGACGCCCACGATGCCGTTGCGCGGCAGGGTGAACGAAAGGTCATCGATGAGCACGCGGCCATCGAACTCCTTGTGCAGATGATGGGCCTCGAGCACCTTGTTGCCCAAACGCGGGCCCACAGGGATGCGGATGTCGGTCCAGTCGAGCTTCTGGCTTGCGCGGGCCTCGGCCTCCATCTCCTCGTAGCGAGCCAGACGGGCCTTGTTCTTTGCCTGGCGAGCCTTGGGCGAGCTGCGCACCCACTCGAGCTCGGCCTCCATGCGCTTGGCGAGCTTGGCGTCACGATTGCCCTGTGCCTCGATACGCGCGGCCTTGGTCTCCAGATACGTGGAGTAGTTGCCCTTGTAGGGATAAAGGTGACCGCGGTCGACCTCGCAGATCCACTCGGCAACGTTATCCAGGAAGTAGCGATCGTGCGTGACGGCAAGCACCGCGCCCTGGTAGTTGTGCAGGAAGTGCTCGAGCCACAGGATCGACTCGGCGTCCAGGTGGTTCGTGGGCTCGTCGAGCAGCAGCAGGTCGGGAGCCTCGAGCAGCAGCTTGCACAGGGCCACGCGACGGCGCTCGCCGCCGGAAAGCACGTTGACCGGCATGTCGGAATCGGGCAGCTGCAGGGCGTCCATGGCCTGGCCGAGCTTGGAATCGATATCCCAGCCATCGGCGGCATCGATCTCGTCCTGGAGCTTGCCCATCTCGGCCATGAGGGCATCCATGTCGCAATCCGGGTCGCACATCTCCTCGCCGATCTTGTTGAAGCGATCGACCTTGGCGATCATATCGCCAAACGCCATGCGCACGTTCTCGATGACGGTCTTGTCATCGTCGAGCGGCGGCTCCTGCTGCAGGATGCCCACGGTGTAGCCGGGGGTGAGCCTGGCATCGCCGTTGGAGACCTCCTCGATGCCGGCCATGATCTTGAGCAGGGTCGACTTGCCCATGCCGTTGGGACCCACGACGCCGATCTTGGCACCGGGGTAGAAGCTCAGGGTCACGTCGTCAAGGATCACCTTGTCGCCATGGGCCTTGCGAGCCTGATACATCTGGTAGATAAACTCCGCCATATGTCTGTTCTATCCTTTCTACCTGCTGTTTCCCTATTCTTGATTCGCTTTAGTGGAAACGAAATGAGGGAACCAGCTCTGAAACGTAACGAAAAAGGGGCATGGTTGCCCACACCCCCTAATACTACCTGGGAAAAGTCCCCCGGAACATACTATGGACTGCGTACGCTAGTTTTCCGCAACCTTAACGAGCGGCTCGCTGCGATTTGCGCCACAACAGATACGAGTAGACGTAGACGGCTCCAACCGAACCAAACGCCAGAACCGCAATCACCGCGGCGACGACTTCACTCGAAAGCACGCTGCCTGCCACGCCCATCACAATCAGGCCAATACCCAGCACCATAACGCAGGCGCCGCCAAAACGCTGCGTACGGCGCCAGTTCTCGGGATCGGCAAGCGCCCAGGGTGTCTTGATACCGAGCGTATAGTTCTGCTTCACACGCGGCAAGTAGTTGCCTACGCCGATGAACAGCAAACCGACAACACCGGAAATCAGCACGTTAACCGAACCGACCGCCGGCACCACGCCCCAGACCGTAAGCTCTCCCAGCCAGCTTATGGCGCACATGAACAAGGTGAAGGCGATTACGAAGCCCTGGTAGAACTTGCCCGAGGTTCGATATGCCTCACCTTTGGGGTCGATGCGCGGCACCACGCAGAACATTGCGAGAAGCGCCAGAGGCAGCACGCCGAGCGCGGAGGCCATCCAGCTAGGACCCCAACCGTCGACGGCGCCGTTCGCGCCCCAGTGCGTGGGAATCTGCGCAGGCAAGCTCGGCATCACCATGAGGTGCGCTACGACATTGGCGACGCACAGAGCGACCAGCGCAATCCACACGCGCGACGATACCCCCGTGGGGTGAATGCCCTTGTTTTCGTTATTCATCCTTATCACCTTCCGTGTTTGTAAAACCCATAAACCAGCCAATCAAATCCTGCATGACGGTGGTGTTTAAGCTGTATACGATGTTTTGGCCATGGCGCTCGTCGGTCACCAACCCGGCGTTTTTGAGCGTCGCCAAGTGATGGCTCAGCGACGGCTTACTGATATCGAAATGCTCGGCAAGCTCCCCCGCCGTGCAATTGCCCTCGCGCAGCAACTCCAAAATGCGCCGTCGCGTTGGATCGGCAAGCGCCTTAAAACCCTCTCCCGGCATAAGACCTCCTCTCATCATCTCTCATGACGCGCACACTATACTCGATATTTAGATGTTTGTCTAACTATCTAATCTTGTATTCAAAAAAATAGCCGCCTCCGCGTAATGCGAAGACGGCCACTTCTCACGCTACAAACGTGTTTTGGAGTTGGCCAACCCGCTGCAACGGGTGCCATCTGCTTCAATCTTATGCGAACCCCGATCCCATTTCAATAAGCCCAAGGGCTCAAATGGAATCGCGATAACACCTATAATGGCGATAGCTAAAACACGATTCGCTTCCCCATCGGAGGATGTCTATGACCGAAACCGCTGCCGCTCTCGTCGAGACACGCGACACCAAGCTCGAGATCATCATGGGCCGCGAGGCACTCGATAAGCTCGCCGATGCTACGGTGCTGGTGCTCGGCTGCGGAGGCGTGGGCTCCAACTGCTGCGAGGCACTCGCCCGCGGCGGCATCGGTCATTTCGTCATTCTGGACAAGGACATCATCGCGCCCAGCAATATCAATCGCCAGGCCATCGCCTTTCACAGCACCATCGGCAAGCGCAAAGTGGACGTGATGGATGCCATGATTCGCGATATCAATCCCGCCGCCACCGTTATCAAGCGCACCGAATACCTGCTGAGCGACAACATCGACGAGTTCTTCGCGAGCGTTTTGGAGCAGACGGGTGGCAAGCTCGACTACGTCGTCGACGCCATCGACACCATCTCGGCCAAGCTTACCATTGCCAAATATGCTCAGGACCACGGCATTCGTTTGGTTAGCTCCATGGGCGGGGCCAACAAGCTCCATCCCGAGTGCCTCCGCTTTGCCGACATTTTCGATACGGTACGTGACCCCATGAGCCGCATCATGCGCAAAGAATGTAAGAAGCGCGGCATCAAGAGCCTACATGTACTGTTTAGCTGCGAGGAATCGGTTAAGACACAGCCCCGCGACCCTTCCAATATCCACGAGCGCACCGAGTTGGGCACCGCCAGTTTTATGCCGCCCATCATGGGTCAGATGATCGCCGGCGAGGTTATCCGCCAGATCAGCGGGCGCGGCACCGAGCGCGTACGCGCCGACGGCCAACGCCTGGACTAGCAGGATGTCCTGCGATGGAACCGCAATTCTTTGACACGCATTGTCATCTTGATTTGATGCTCGGCCCCGATGCTGCAGCCAGTGAGTCGGCGGCGTCGGGTCTGGGGCTCTTTGACTGCGGGGTCGACCCACGCGACTTTTCGGCCGCAAACGAGCGCGCCCGTCGCCTACCAGGCGTCATCGCTGGCGTTGGGCTCCACCCCTGGTGGCTCGCCGACGGCCGCTGCGGTCCTGCCGAAGTCGATCTGCTTTGCGAAGTTGCTGCCCAAGAGCGCTACATCGGCGAGGTGGGACTCGACTTTTCCGCACGCTTTGCCGGAAGTGAGCCGCTACAAATACAGGCATTTGACCGGCTCTGCGATACACTCGTGCAGCATCCTCTTACCGGGCGCGTGATATCAATTCACGCCGTTCGTTCGGCAGGAGCCGTACTGGACGTCCTCGAATCGCATGGACTACTCATCCCAAACCCCGACTCCCCCGTTATCATCTTCCACTGGTTTAGCGGCACTTCGGACGAACTCGTCCGCGCGCGTGATGCGGACTGTTATTTTTCCGTCAACGAACGCATGCTCGCGTCTAAACGAGGACGCGAATACGCACGACAGATTCCACTCGATCGTTTACTGCTCGAGACCGATGCACCAGCGGAGGCAAACACAGAAACAAGCGCGCAGTCGCTCATCAAATCGCTCACAAGGACCTCGATGCGCATTGCCTCACTCAAAAACTGTGACGCTAAGCACATTGAGTCGGCAGTTTTAGCAAATGCGCGCTCTGTATTTGACCTTCGCTAACCCCTGTGGGCAAAAAATGTCAAATATGAGTACTGTTGCAAATCCAGTAACATTATTTTTCGGCAAAATAGTGCCTTGATAATGTACAGCCGGTAGCGCGCAGAGATGTGGTGTAAGAGGCGGGGCATGCCCCGCCTCTTCTCTTT
>CABUDJ010000054.1 GCA_902490325.1 uncultured Collinsella sp.
TGGAGAGAGCGCTCCCGCAAACTGCCTCTTGACAACTTATAGGAGCGTCGGTTTTGTTTTTGCAAATTCCGGAATGGTCGAGGGTGGCCGGTTTAACGTAGTAGATGGCCACGTTTCGTGGCAGGCGGTCCGACCCAAGGCACAAGGCAGCCAACCTCGAATGGACATTCTCGAAGTTGCGGTGGAATACGGACTGAATTGGCACCTTAAAGGCAATAACACTCCGTATTTCACCGCAACTTATCGAGGGGATGGGTTTTAGAGGCGAGCGAGGTCGTAGGCTTGGGCGGCTGACTCACCGGCGAAGATGAGGTTGGTTGTGGCTTCTTGAGGATTGAGCGCCTGGTCGAGGGGCATGGGCTTGCGGCAGATCGGAAGCACCAAGTCGATGCCCTGCACACACACCACATCCAGGTTGACGGCGCGACCACCCACGACGGCAACCACCGGTTTGCCATATCGCTTGGCGCGGCGAGCCACACCAACCGGCGCCTTACCGGCGGCGGACTGTTCATCCATATTGCCCTCGCCTGTAATGACCAGGTCGACATCGCGTACGCGCTCGTCAAACCCAATCAGATCGAGCACCGTCTCCACGCCCGAACGCAACTCGGCACCGAGCGCCAGCAGCGCGGCACCCAGGCCGCCGGCAGCACCGGCACCGGGCACACCGAGCACCGAGCCAAATGTCCGTGCACCCTCGGGCACACGCAACAGCTCCTGGGCTCGCGCCTCGGCAATTGCCGCATCAAGCAGGCGGCCGTAGCCGACCATCCAACCGTCGTACCTGCGCAGCGCCTCGGCGTCACCCGTCGGCAAACCCTTCTGCCCGCCAAACACCGCCAGTGCACCGCGACGCCCCACGAGCGGATTCTCGACATCGGAAAGCACCACGACACGCGCGCCGTTCAGCGCCCGAAGCGCTGGCGCCAAATCGATACTCACCACCTGCTCAAGGCCGGCAAGACCGGGGGCGATATTGCAGCCCTGATCATCGACCACACGCGCGCCCAGCGCCTGCAGCATACCGGCGCCACCATCGTTGGTGGCGCTGCCGCCCAAGCCGATATAGATAGTCTTTGCCCCGGCACGAACCGCACGGAGCATCAGCCCACCCACGCCATAGGTTGTAGCAGCCAGCGCCGACGACTCCGTGCAAGGCGAGTACCCGATGCCCGCGGCTTCGGCCATCTCAATAACAGCCGACTCATGCTCGACATCAACCAGCATCCGGGCAGGCACACGCTCGCCCAAGGACCCTGCAACCTCGCAGGTCACAAGCTCGCCACCGCAGGCGGCAACGGCATCGAGCGTTCCCTCACCACCATCTGCCAGCGGCAATGTGCGCACCTCGGCATCGGGCCACACACGGCGCATGCCTTCGGCAACCGCCGCCTCCGCCTGCGCACTCGAAACGCTGCCCTTAAAGGAGTCGATCGCCAACAGCACACGGCGGGGCCGGCGGCACGCGGCACCAAAATCGACCGCCTCAACGACGATATCTTCGGCACACGCGAGCGCCTCAGCGTGAGCGGCATGTGCCTCAAGATCGGCCCCACAACCGCAGCCAGCACCATCGGCACCACGCAGCCCACAAAAATACCCGCTCAACACCTCACGACACTCGTCTGCCAGCACGCCGGCGGTCACATTAAACCGATGATTCAGGCGCGAGTCGGCATTCAAATCGTATAGGGATCCCAGCGCGCCGGCCTTGGCGTCGCTCGCGCCATACACGCAGCGCCCCACGCGCGCGTTGACCATAAGGCCCGCGCACATGCAGCAAGGCTCAAGCGTCACGTAGACCGTGCAATCGGAAAGGCGCCAGCGGCCAAGTGCCTGGGCAGCGGCGCACACGGCCGCAAACTCTGCATGCGCCGAAGGGTCCTGGTCGAGCTCGCGCCGATTGTGCGCCCTCGCGACGATCTCGCCGTCGCGCACCACCACGGCTCCGATGGGCACCTCGCCCACCGCCGCGGCGGCTCGCGCCTCCGCCAACGCCTCGCGCATGAACTTCTCGTCGATTTCGGTGATCGTCATCGTTCGCCTTCCCTGTTGCAAATTCAAAACGATGCTATCATTACGACTCACGGAGAGATGGCAGAGCGGTTGAATGCGGCGGTCTTGAAAACCGTTGAGCGCGAGAGCGTTCCGGGGGTTCGAATCCCCCTCTCTCCGCCACTTTTAGTGATGCACCGGCGTCATGGTCCGCTCAAACAGCGCATCGACCACGTCGGCCATCTCGGGTCGACGCTCAAGATCGTGGCCCGATTCCCACCATATCGTGAAAAGTCGAATAATACCGCCGGCGACAAACTCAGACGTCGTCTCGAGTGACACGGGGGCCAGGGCATCCTCGGCAAGCACGTTCATCACACGCTCGCGGATGGAGCGGGCAATACGGTCGCAAATAACGTTGGTCAACATGCCCGACATGCTGCTTGCCAAAATGTTATCCATGAGCTGCTCGTGCGCCAGAATCAAATCCATGGCATCGTCCAAAATCGCGTGCCGAAGCGCGCGCACGTCCTCGGCAGACACTGCGCCGGCCTCATCGGGCTGTTTTTGCGGCAAGCCCGACATGAGTTCATCGATATAAAAGGCAAAGTAATCGTTCTTGTCGCGAAAGTGCTTGTAGAACGTCGTGCGGCGAATCATGGCGCGGTCGCACAGCATGGCAACCGTCAGGTCCTCAAAACGATGCTTCTCGAGAAGCTCGGTAAAGGCATCGAACAGGGCACGGTAGGTTTTCTTGATGCGAAGGTCCACTGGTATCGCCATCCTCAGGGCAAAGACAACACTCGTCAATCTGTCGCATATCTTACACCTGTACCTCGCGCGCTTTGCCCCAGTGCCAACCCCACCGAAAACATAACGCTTACCGGAAAGTTCGGCACGGCAAAACGTTGCGGGTATACTAGTAGCGTTATACCAACGGCAGCTGGCGCATGCCGCCGCGGCCTTTCGAAACGGAGACATCATGATTACCGTCATCATCGGCATCGTTGTTGTCATTGTGATTGTCTGCGCCATCGCCGGCATCTACAACAACATGGTCACCAAGCGTAACCGCATCGATAACGCCTGGCAGAACATCGATACGCAGCTGCAGCGCCGCAACGACCTGATCCCCAACCTGGTCGAGACCGTCAAGGGCTACGCCAAGCACGAGCAAGAGACGCTCTCCGCCGTGATCAGCGCGCGTAACACCGCCGTCAAGGCCACCACGCCCGAGGCCAAGATGGAAGCCGACAACGTGCTGACCGGTGCGCTGCGCCAGCTCTTCGCCGTAGCCGAGGCCTATCCCGATCTTAAGGCAAACACCAACTTTACGCAGCTGCAGGCATCGCTCGAGGATACCGAGAACAAGATTAGCTATGCACGCCAGAGCTACAACGATTGCGTGCTCAGCTACAACAACGCCATTCAGACGTTCCCGGCTGTCATCTTTGCCGGCATCTTCCAGTTTAAGGAGCGCCAGGGCTTCGAGGCCGCCGAAGCAGCCCGCCAGGCCCCGACCGTCAAGTTCTAGTAGTTTGACAGCGCATCCTTAATCGGCCAAATGTATAAACCGCCCCGTCGAATGCATACTTCGACGGGGCGGTTTCCTTTTTCGCGAAGGTCCCCCTCTGAGCGCCGTGCATTTTCAGGAGTATTCAACATAACCAAGAGCTTCGGGCGCCACGATAAATGCCAAAGACCGCGAATATCCCTGCAAATCAAACGCTGCCAGCCCATAACCCCGCCCATCATTCGTAGAAAACATCGAGAAATCCCGATTTTTTTGCCCGAGGTCGGTATGCAGGGCCCTTCGATTGCAGAATACTCGCAAAAATGCACGTCGCCACCACCCCCACATGGCGCGACCCAAAACAAAAGCGCGGCCTTCCTTTCCGGCGCACTTCGCAGGACGAAAGAACCCCCGCCGCACGTAGTGCGCAGCGGGGGTTCTTTCATGTCCGAGGACGCGCCGGAAAGGAAGATCGCCCTCGGGCCGGACAGCTAAGACAGCTTACGCGACGGTGTAAACCCAGTTGTGCTTATCCTCGACAGCACCAGACTGGATACCAGTCAGAGTCTCGCGGAGCTTCTTCATCACGGGGCCGATCTCGGTGTAGCCAGCCGGGAAGGTCACGGTCTCGTCGGCACCGTAAACCTTGTTGTCAATCTCGCCAACCGGGGAGATGACGGCAGCGGTGCCGCACAGGCCGCACTCGACAAAGGTACCGGCCTTGACCTCAGCCCACTCGACGGGACGTTGGTCAACGGTCATGCCTAGGTCCTGAGCAACCTGAACGAGCGAACGACGGGTGATAGAGGGCAGGATGGAGTCGGTGTGCGACTGCGGAACGACGAGCGTGCCATCCTCTTTCACGAACAGGACGTTGGCGCCACCGGTCTCCTCGACATAGGTGCGGGACTCGGAGTCGAGATACAGGTTCTCGGCATAGCCCTCGCGATGGGCCTCCATCGTGGGCTTAAGGGACATGGCGTAGTTCAGGCCGGCCTTGATGTTGCCAGTGCCGTGCGGTGCGGCGCGGTCGTACTCGGAAACGCGCAGCTTGACGGGCTTGAGGCCACCCTTAAAGTACGGACCGACCGGGGTCACGAGGATGCGGAACGTGTACTCAGGAGCGGGAGCCACGCCGATCACGTCACCGGAACCGATCATAAACGGACGCACGTACAGGGTCGCGCCGGAGCCGAAGGGCGGAACCCAGGCGGCGTTGGCAGAAACGACCTGCTTGACGGCCTCAACGAACTTGTCCTTGGGGAACGGGGGCATCTCGAGGCGCTGGGCAGAGTTATACATGCGCTCGGCGTTCATGTCGGGACGGAAGCAGACGATGCTGCCGTCCTCGGCGGTGTAGGCCTTCAGGCCCTCAAAGACCTCCTGGCAGTAATGGAAGATGCCGCCGCACTCGGAGACATGCAGGGTGTGGTCGGTGGTCAGGCCGCCCTCGTCCCACTCGCCATCCTTCCAATGAACCTCGTAGCTGTAATCGGTCTTCATGTAGCCAAAGCCGAGGCTACCCCAATCGATATCCTTCTTCTCGACAGTCATATGTCGCTCCTTACATACACAGTTGCAAACTCGCGAACCCGCACGCAAGGACCGAGGCCGGCCGCGTCGCAACGTCGCACGCCCGGAGCGTAAAGCCGGACGGGACACGCAAACAGCATCAAAGCCGATGGCACGTCGATTCGCATGCACGAGATTGTACTCCGCACGCGCGTCGGATAAAACGTTTTTCTTTAACTAACTAAAGTATTTTCATTTGACCGAAGCAAAGAGGCCCGCCACCGCAAGCGGTGACGGGCCTTGACTGCACGGTTTGCGCGCTGGCTCGAGTTACGCGCTCTTTTTGCCCAGCTTAGCCTTAACCAGACCGACCACAGTCGGAATGATCGACACAGCAACGATGCCAACAATCAGCAACTCAAAGTGCTCCTGCACAAAGGGAATGCCACCAAAGAAGTAGCCCAGCAGTGTAAAGAGCGTTGACCAGGTAATACCACCCAGTACGTTGTAGATGACAAAGTTGCGCCAGTGCATGCCGCCCATGCCCGCGATAAAGGGCACAAAGGTGCGAATAAACGGGAAGAAGCGGCCCAGGAAAATAGCCAGGTGACCCCACTTGTCCAAGAAATCCTCGGACTTTTTGATGCGCTCGGGCGTCATGGCCTTGACCTTGCCCGAAGCGATGATCTTTTTGCCAAAGAAGTGACCGATCATAAAGTTGCACTGGTCACCCAGGATGGCAGCAGCCCATGCGACGACCAGCAGTGCCACGATGTTAAAACCACCGTTGTGGGCAAAGAAGCCCGAAGCAAACAGCAGTGAATCGCCAGGAAGGAACGGGAAGAACACCACGCCTGTCTCAATGAAGATAATCAGGAACACGCAGCCGTAGGCCATAAGCGGACCGGCGGCGATCCAGCTGGCAATCGCGGTGCGCGGGTCTTTGAGCAGCTCGGCGATAAAATTGATGAAACCCATGAAGTAGAACCTCTCAGTTGTGGGCGCGGATACGTCCAAGTTGACCAGTATACGGTTGCGGTGCCCCCTCGTGCGCAACCCCACAAAAGCATGACTCCATTACCAGCAAGTTTGCATAACTGACATCTGTAGCGCAATGGCGCCAAGATTGTCCTTCCTAATCCCTAGCAAATCGCTATACTTTATTGAATCGCATTGCCATGGCGCTAAGGGAGGGCGGCCGGTGAGCTTTATCAATACCATTCGCGAGGATATCAAGACCGTCCAGGCGCAAGACCCCGCTGCACAAAACGGTCTGGTCATCTTCCTTTCCTATCCTGGCCTGCACGCCAAGTGGAACCACGTGCCCGAGCACTGGCTCTGGGAGCACGGTCATCGCTCGCTCGCCCGCGTGCTCTCGCAAATCACCCGCCACATCACCGGCGTCGAGATTCATCCCGCGGCACAGATCGGCAAGCATTTCTTTATCGACCATGCCATGGGCGTCGTCATCGGCGAGACCACCATCGTGGGCGACAACTGCGTGCTCTACCAGGGCGTCACGCTCGGCGGCACCGGCAACGAGACCGGCAAGCGCCACCCCACCCTGGGCAACAACGTCACCGTGGGCACGGGCGCCAAGGTGCTCGGCAACATCCGCATCGGCAACAACGTCAAGATCGGCGGCAACTCGGTTGTCGTCAAGGACGTGCCCGACAACTGCACCGTCGTGGGCGTGCCGGGACGCATCATCAAGCGCAACGGCTGCCGCGTGTTCGAGGAGAGCTTCGATGCCAAGCAGCATCGCGAGTACATGCCCGACGATGCCGCCGAGCAGAGCGCCCTCAACCGCCAAGGCATCACCGAGAACGCCCGCCGCGTCAAAGAACTCGAGCGAGAGGTGGCCGAGCTCAAAGCCCTCGTCGCAAAGCTCGTGGACGAACGCTAGGAACGCAAGCGGCACAAAACGACATCGGCATCAACGTAAGAAGGCGCGCCAGGGAATCAATCCCCCAGCGCGCCTTCTTTTCGATGTGACATGTGGGACTGCCCCTTTGTCACATTATGCGAACTGGCTCAGATAGAGGTCGGCGTAGGCACCCTCGGCAGCCAGCAGCTCCTTATGCGTGCCCTGCTCGATAATGTTGCCGTGATCCATGACCAAGATCAGGTCGGCATCCACAATCGTCGACAGGCGGTGCGCGATCACAAAACTCGTACGCCCGCGCATGAGCGCGTCCATGGCACGACCGATGGCAAGCTCGGTACGCGTATCCACGCTTGAGGTCGCCTCGTCCAGGATGAGAATCGCCGGGTTGTTGAGCAGCACGCGTGCGATGGTCAGCAGCTGACGCTGGCCCTGGCTGATGCTCTCGGCATCGTTGGCCACCCGCGTGTCATAACCCTGCGGCATGGTGCGCACAAAGAAGTCGACCTGCGCAGCACGGGCGGCCGCAACGATTTCCTCGCGCGTCGCCTCCGGGCAGCCATAGGCGATATTCTCGGCAATCGTTCCGTCGAACAGCCAGGCGTCCTGCAGCACCATGCCAAACTGCTGACGTAGCTCGCCGCGATCCATGCGGCTCGTATCCACGCCGTCGAGCGTAATGCGGCCACCGTCAATCTCGTAGAAGCGCATGAGCAGGTTGATGAGCGTCGTCTTGCCTGCGCCCGTGGTTCCCACCACGGCAATCTTCTGGCCCGGCTCGGCGGTAAACGACACGTCGCGCATAAGCGGCTTGTCGGGCGAATAACCAAAGCGCACATGCTCAAAGGAGACGCGGCCCTCCACGCGACCCGGCAGCTTGGCGGCCTTGTCCGGCAGCGGATCGGCCTCCATCTCGGGCTCATCGAGCAGGTCGAACACGCGCTCTGCACTCGCCAGCGCGCTCTGCAGCGAGTTGAAGGTAAACGACAACTGCGTCATGGGCTCGGACGCCTCGTAGATAAACTGGAAGAACGCCTGGAACACGCCGACGGTCATGTGACCGGCAACCAGCATGCTGCAGCCCACAAGCGCAATAACGATCTGCGCCAAACGGCCGATAAAGCGCACCGCGGGGCCGACAGCATTGATCATAAAGTCGGCCTTGGTGCTCACACGAGCCAGTTCCTTCGAAGCCTCGTGCACCTCAGCGGAGCTCTGACGTTCGCGGTTAAACGCGCGGATCACCAGACGGCCCGAATAGCCTTCCTCGACCGCACTCGTAATCTTGGACACCCACTCCTGGCGCTCGCCCGTCACATCGTGTGTGCGGCGCGAGACGACCTTCGTCACCAGCAGCGACAGTGCCGTAAAGAACAGAAAGACGAGCGTAAGCTGCACGCTGAACACGAACATCACGCTCACAGCACCAACAACCGTGCCGATCGACACGAGCAGCTGCAGCAATCCGCGCTGCATGCTCTCGGACATCTTGTCCAGGTCGTTGGTCGCGCGGCTGACGACCTCGCCGGGACGATGCGCGTCAAAATAGGCGAGCGGCAGACGGTTGAGCTTTTGCGCGATGCGGTTGCGCAGGCGCAGATTGAGGCGTTCGGCCACGCTCGACATCAAAAAGCTCTGGAGCGCGTAGAACGAGGCGGCGGCTGTCCAAATCATAAAGTAGACGAAGATGGTCTTGCCGCAGTTCTCCCAAGTGATGTTGAAGGTGGTTCCGTTGGCAAACGCCACCTGAATGTGGCCCCACAGCTCATCGATCACGCGGGCGCTATATGCCGGCGCAGCGGTGTTAAAGATGGCGTAGAACACAATGCTCGCGAACACGATATAGAAGCGCCAATGGTCGCCGGCAGCCTCGCTCCACAGGCGGCGCACCGTCGCCCAGGTGTCGCGGGGTTTCTCGTCCTCGTCCTCGTCGCCCACATCGCGCATACGCTCTGCCTCGGCGCGGGCGCGCTCGTCCTCGGCACGTTCGTTTTCCTCGTAGAGCGCTTGGCGGCGAGCCTCGCGCTCGGCTGCAGCCTTGGCGGCGTCATCCAGCTCGGTCGACGCGGCAGCCGTTTCCTCGACCAGTCCCGCGGCAGCGGCGTCATCAACGCCGCCCTGCTTCTTGAGCTCCTCGGTCATGCTACTCACCTCCCTTCATCTGCGATTCCGCGATGGCGCGGTACACCTCGCAGGTTTCCATAAGCTCGCCATGCGTGCCCAGACCCACAACCTCGCCATCCTTGAGCACGACGATCTGGTCGGCGTGCAAGATCGTCGAGATGCGCTGCGCGATGATGAGCACCGCAGCGTCACGCGTCTCGTCTTGCAACGCATGACGCAGGGCGGCATCGGTCTTAAAGTCCAGGGCCGAAAAACTGTCATCGAAGATATATAGATCGGCATGCTTCATGAGCGCACGGGCGATTGCCAAACGCTGGCGCTGGCCGCCCGAAAAGTTCGTACCGCCCTGCGCCACCGGGGTATCGAGCCCCTGCGGTTGGTCGAGTACAAAGGTGCTCTGGGCAACCTCAAGCGCGTGAAGCATGTCGCCCTCGGTCGCGCCTTCGTTACCAAAGCGAAGGTTGCTCGCCACCGTGCCCGAGAACAGCCACGCCTTCTGCGGCACATAGGCAATGCGCCCGCGGATTTCGTCTTGCGTAAGCTCGCGCAGGTCCACACCATTCAGGCGAATGGAGCCCTTGGTGGCATCGTGGAAGCGCAGCAGAAGCTTTGCCACCGTCGATTTGCCCGAGCCTGTCGAGCCAACGATCGCAGTCGTCTGACCGCGACGGCAGGCAAAGCTCAGGTCGCACAGGGTGTCCTCGTCGGCGTCGTCAAAGCGAAACGACATATGATCGAACACGGCGACCACATCGGCCCCGTCCTTTGAGTCGGACGCGGCCGCATCAAGCGTACGCCCGCCATCGACGATGCTCGGCTCAATCTCCAACACCTGCTGCGCACGGTTCAGGCACGCGGCAGCACGCGGAAGCGTCAGCACCACCATCTGGGCCATCATCACAAAGAACAGGATCAGAATTGCATACTCCAGCACCGCCGAGATACTCGCAATCTGCATGGCGTGGGCGCCCACGCGGTTGCCGCCCACCCACAGCACCGCCACCTCGGCGATGTTCATCAAAAAGAAGCTTGAGCTGTCGAGGCCCACAAACAGGTGGTTGACTTTGATGGCGTTGGCGGCGTATTCGCTAAACACCTCGTCCAGACGCCGTTCCTCGTGGCGCTCCTTGTTAAACGCACGGATGACGCGCACGCCCACAATATTCTCGCGCAGCACCACGTTCATGCGGTCGATAAAGCCCTGTAGGCGCATAAAAATCGGCGCCGCGTTGGCAACCGTAAAGACCGCCGCCACCAGCACAATCGCAACGACTACGCCCAGAAGCGTGCCCATGGCGGGATCGATAAACCAGGCGAAGATGATGCCCGCGACGGCCAAGAACGGCACCGGCAGCACCAACTGAATCGTCTGCAGGATAGCCTGCTGAATCACGTTGATGTCGTTGAGCGAGCGCGTGATCATCGATCCGGTGCCAAAGCGCTCAAAATCGCTGGCCGCGAGTTCGAGCGACTTGTCGTACACGGCATTGCGGATATCGCAAGCCACGTTGGCGGCCAGGCGCGCCGAAAGATAGCAGCCCAGCACCGTGCCGCCGCTAGCCATGCTGGTCGCGATAAACATGTATAGGCCGTTGCGTAAAATGTAGTCGACATCGCCCGTGGTAATACCGGTGTTGACCATGTTCGCCAGCATCGTGGGAACCAACAGCGTACCGACGTTATCCACCAGCAGCACCAGCAGCGTCACTGCGACAAGCCCTCGGTAGGACTTCAAAAACCTCATTAACAGTCGCACGACTCCCCCTCACCTTGATTCTCGGCTTGGCTCTCGGCAGCGATATGCTGCTTAAAGGCATCGCACTCATCGCCGAGCACCTGAGAGAATTTGCCGATCAAGCGCATAATCTCGCGCTGCTCACATGGCTCAAGCGCGCCAAAGGCTCGCTGCTCGGCCTTGAGTGCCGGCAGCGCATAACGCTCGGCAAATCGCCTGCCCTCTTCGGTCAGGCTCACAACCTTGTTCTTACGACTGCCTTCGGCAAACTCCAACGTTGCGAAGCCCCGCGCCGTCAAGGCTTTAATTGCCGAGTTGATGGTCTGCTTGCTGTAGAACCATTCGCTTGTCAGACGGCTTACGGCAATACTGCCGCCCGCCGTGCTGGTGTCGACGAGCATCCAATAGGCGCAGTCCGAAAGGCCGCAGGCGCGCGAGAACTCCGAATAGATATGGTCGAGTCCATTGAGCAACCGATCGAAGTCGACCAGCGTAACCGCACTATTCATCTATCCCACCATTCAATTGTCCGATTTTTGACCAATTATGTGTCTCTAGATTAGTCCGAGTTTTGACTATCGTCAACAGGCTCTCTGCAAATGCGTGCATTTTTATGGCCTATCGGCAGAAAAAGACCGCCGGCGCGGGGGCGGCGCCAGCGGTCACGTGAAAATCGAGTTTTATTGCCTGTTAAGCGGCGACGGCCTCATAGACCGTAGCGCCCGAGAAGCTGTCATGCAGGCTCTTGCCGGCAATCCACGGCAGCTCGACGACCTCGCAGACCGTGTTGACCAGCTCGGAGCAGTCAGTAAAGTGGCCCTTGTCGTTGAGGGCCTCGCAATCCTGAACACGCCAATAGCCATCGGTGTGCGTGATGTAGTACTCGTGATCGTTGATCGACACGAAAGCGCGCGTCTTGGAACGCAGCAGCTTCAGAAATCCTTCGAAATCGGTCTCGACGACATCTCCAGCCTGGAACATGATGTTACCTCCTGGCCCGGCGCCACCACGGCGCATTGATAAACGTTGGTACTCCTTTAGTAAAACCTTTATCAAAGGTTATGCGTTCGTCATTTAGGCAAGTGGTAAAAAACCGCAGGGTAGACGGGATAAAACGTTTAACCATCCCATTTGTTTGTCACATTCTGAAGGTACTTTTATGCAAACCTACTTTCCCAATTGGAATCTATCCTTTTGGCCGGGCAATTGACCGTCTATCGTTTAAGCCCGACGGGTATGAACGGGGCATCTGCAACGCCACCGCAAGGAGACACCATGGAGACTATCGAAGCACTCATTCACCGCCGCAGCTGCCGCAACTACAGCAATCGTCCCGTCGAGGCCGAAAAGCTTGCACATATTATCGAAGCCGGCCAATATGCACCGAGCGGCATGGGCCGCCAGCCGGTGACGTTTGTCGCCGTCACCGACCCCGCGACCGTCGAGCGTCTCTCACAGCTCAACGCCCAGGTCATGGACAGCAACAGCGACCCCTTCTATGGCGCCAAGACCGTTGTGGTGGTGCTGGTTGACCGCAGCGTGCCCACACATCTGGAAGACGGCTCGCTCGCCATGGGCAACTTGCTCAACGCCGCCTATGCACTGGGTGTCGATTCGTGCTGGATTCACCGCGCGCATGAGGTCTTTGACTCGCCCGAGGGCCTGGAGCTGCTGGCCAGCTGGGGCCTGCCCGCCGACGGCAGCCTGCGCGGTGTCGGTAACTGCATTCTTGGCTACGCCGAGGACACGCTACCCGAGGCAAAGCCGCGCCGCGACAACGTGGTGTACGTCAAGTAGCGCAGGAGTGTCCCAAACTGCCGGCAGAAAAGGAACGTCCCCTTCTGCCGGCAAGCTATGTTGATATTTGAGTTGTCGTCGCTTCGCTTGTCTGGGCCGTCTCGGCTCCGCTGCCTTGCTTGTCTTCGTCCTTTTGAGCATCTGCAATAGTGGTGGCCGCCGCGACGATGCCGCGCTGGGGTGCGACGCCCGTCTGGGTCTGAGCGCCCTCGACAACTTCTGTGCCTGCATGCGCGAGCTCGGGCGATTTAAACACTGCGTCCAAGTTGGCGCCACCGCCGGCGTAGCCAAGCGCAGCGAGTGCGATGACGATCACTGCAACGACGGCCACGATCGGCACATAACGATGCCAACCAGCCGGGTTGAGCCCGCTGCGGCGAGCCGCCCCGCGGCTGATGTAACCGAGCGTGCCGTCGTGCTTGAGCTTTGAGCCCACCACGCGTTTGCGGCCCCACAGCGAGGACTCTGCCTGCATTGCCAAGCGAGCGCTTGCCGAAGGATAGCCGTATTTAGTGCGCTTGAACGAGCCATCAAACCCCGAGGCGTGTTTGCCCCACGTCACCGATGTTGTGCGTCGGTTGACCGGCGCGGCACTCCGCCTTCTGCGGCTCGGTTTTGAAGTCTCAGCCATATGCCCTCGCACGCCGTAACCAAATCGAAACAATAACGCTTTGGACTGTAGCACACGCGTCGCGCGCGGTCACGGGCGCCTCGCTCAACGGTCATCGTCCTCCAGCAAGCGCCACAGCGTTGTACGGCTTATGCCCAGCACCTCCGCCGCACGGGTTCGGTTGCCGTGGAGATGATCTACAACCAGATTCGCGATATCTCGCTCGGTATCTGCCAGCGGTCGCAGGATATACAGGTCGCTTTCGAGTGTCGGGGCGCCAAAGGTTGCGGTCTTAATCACGTCCTCTTGGGCGAGCACTTCCTCCGCCACAGCGCGGTCCACCGTGCCCGCCCCCACCAATATATACAGTCGTTCCGAGACCTCGCGGAGCTGCAGATAATTGCGCGGCCAGCGGTAAGCATCGAGCGTCTTCGTCGCCGCGGCAGACAGCGTGGGCGCTGCTGTCCCAAATGCATCAGCGAGATATTCCAAATAGCACGCGACCTTCGTCGACGCGGCTCCCTGCTCGGCGATTGCCGGCGCCACGCTCACCGCACAGGCGAAGCGCTCGGTCACAAAAGCAGCCTGATCGCTTTCGCTGCCGCCCGGCATGTCATTCGCCGTCAGCACCACATGGCAGCGCGTCGCCAACGCGGTGTCGGCCATCGTGGAAACGAGCTCGCGAAGGCGCTGGGGACCAACCGCATTCCAGCCCTCAATGCAAAGTGTCAGCCCCGTTTGGAACAGCGGCGATTCGGAGCTTTTGAGCACATGGCGCCAACCGCGATCGGTGAGCTCATCGAGCGCAACGGAAACAAAGGGCTGACCGGCAAAAGGACCGTCCAGATAGAGGCGCTTGGCGATCTCGACCTGACCCGCTCCCAGCTCGCCCTCGAGCATAAGGGGCACACCGCGCGCGTAACTCTCTGCAACCGGCGCAGCCACCGAGGCCGCCCCCTCAACGATGCCGTACGCGCTCGATTCGTAGCGAGCCTCAACTTCGTCGGCGTTGAGCCACTCGATACCCGCATGCGCCGCGGCACCGCGCACCTCGCGGACCACGACGACCCAAAGGCCCCCACCCTCTTTGTCGGTGGGGCGAACGGTCAGGCTCAGGCGCGCACCCGCACGTCCCATAACCAGACGCGCGCCGTCTCCTATACGGTCGAGGCGCTCAGCGACAAAAGCCGCCACATCCCGCTCGAGCGCCGCGTCATTCATGGTCGAGATCGCGACGTCCCCACGCGCATCGATTGCCAATGCCGAGGCCCCGGCAGCAGCCAGGGCCTCGGTCAAGATGTTCAGCTTGGCATCGCTATCCATGATTTGCCCCTGTCCGCAGCGACGTGCAACCGCCGACGGTCGCACGACCGAGTGTTTCAAAATTGAACGATATTGCCCACCAAACACTATAGGGCAGGAAGCGCCGTCCTGCGAGTATAGGTGTTGCCCCGCATCGCCATCCTGGCGGGGCGATAAGAGCTCTTCGGGACTTAT
>CABUDJ010000055.1 GCA_902490325.1 uncultured Collinsella sp.
AATACGAGGAGCACGCCACCCGCCGCGATTACCTTTGGAACGCTCTCGGCACCGCCGTGTGGGGCTTGGCGTTTCCGCTGCTCACCATCGTGTCCACACAGCTCGTGGGCGCCGAAGAAGCCGGCAAGTTCTCCATCGCCTTTGTCACCGGCACGCTCATCATGATCGCGTGCAACTACGGCGTGCGCAATTTCCAGGTCTCGGACATCGACGAAAAGACGTCCTTCGCCTCCTACCAGCTCAATCGTTGGATCTGCGGAGCGCTCGCCCTAGGCTGCGGCCTCATGTATAGCAGCGCCCGCGGCTATGACGCGCAGATGGCGACGATCGGCCTGGGCGTCTACCTGTATAAGGTCATCGACGGCGTCGCCGACGTGTACGAAGGCCGCCTGCAGCAGGCCGACAAACTCTACTTGGCTGGAATGAGCCAAACGCTACGCTCCGTCGGCGTCATCGCGGTCTTCAGCGTGGCGCTGTTCCTCACGCGCAGCATGCCCATCGCGGCCATGGACATGGGTGTCACCGCGATCGCCTCGCTCGTGCTGGTCACCGCGCCGCTCGCCCTGCTCGAGACCGAAAAATCGCGCCGCGTGAGCCTGCGCGAGGTCGGCCACCTGTTTGTCCAGTGCGCCCCGCTCTTTGGTGCACTGTTCCTGTTCAACCTTATCGAGAGCATGCCCAAGTTTGTGATGGAAGGCACGCTGGCATACAAATATCAGCTGTACTTTAATGCCCTGTTCTTTCCTGCGCAGGCTATTTTGCTGAGCATTGGATTTATCTATAAACCGCAGCTCCTGCGCTTGTCGAACATTTGGGCTAATCCTCGCAAGCGTCGTCGCTTTGACCTGATTATTGTTGCCGTTATGGCGCTGATCGTGGTCATCACCGGCATGTGCGCCGCATTTATGGCAGGTCCCGGTATTCCCCTCATGAGCTTTATGTACGGCCTCAGCTTTGAGCGCTACCGTACGCTGGCGCTGCTGATGGTCGTCGCCGGCGGCGTCACCGCGGCCATCGACTTTATCTACGCCATCATCACGGTGCTACGCCACGCTGGAGACGTCACCAAGATCTACCTGATCTGCTTTGCCGTGAGCGTGGTGCTCCCGGTGATTCTAATCAATCTGCTCGGCCTAATGGGCGCCGTCGTGAGCTACCTAGCCATCATGGCCCTACTGCTGGTACTGTTGATTATCGAGTACGCCCACATCCGCCAACGCATCGAACGCGACCGCAACCCCTACGGCGCCTAATTAGCTGCCCCCGGTCACCGGAATTTGCGATGGAATCACCCCGGCTGGGGTCACATTGCGAACAGTATGCATCACGCAAAACTAAGTGAGTAGACTTTTACCGAATCCCCGACTACACCGACAAAGCACAAGTCCGTGACCTGCGGTTTTATTGAGGAAAATAAGTTGGGTGCTCGGCATTTCCAAAAAAGTCTACTCACTTAGCCAGCGGGCAGCCAAATGATTATTTAATCCCCGTCCCAGGGAAATCAATTAGCGGGCAGAAGGGCAAAAGTAGTCAAAAAAAGCCCCATCCCAAATTAGCTACCCCTTGCACCGATTATTCGCCCGGGTTGATGTTCGCGTAGAACTCCGCCCCGTCGTCCAGGCGCAGGATGCCCACGCGGCCGAACTCGGAGCCGGTGGCGGCGGCGCAGTCGATGTCGATGCGATCGGGCACACCGGCAGTGTCCTCGCCGCCCAAGCGCACGATCTGCCCGCGTCCCGATTCCTCATCGAGCCCCGCCAGACCACCGACCTCGCAATAGCGCCCAAGCGATACCGTGGGCGTGTGGCCGCTCACCACGACCGGGCCCTTGCCCTCGGCAGAAAGCAGCCCGGTCGGCACATCCCAATAGCCGTGACGAATCCACAGCAGGTCATCGGACGACTGTACCGCGAGCATCTGCTGCAGCAGCTCGCGATCGGCACCCACCGCTCCAACGCCATCGGCACAATCGACGCCATGCTCAAGCAAAAACGCGCGCGCCGCCTTCATCTCGATTCCAGCATGTACCAGCAGATACGGGCGCTCCTCGGTCTCGACCACCGCGTAGAGCGGCAGCGCGGCCATCCATCGCACGACCTCCTCGTATGCCTCAAATTCCATGTCGTTGAGCTGCTCGCGCGTCGTCCAGCCACCGTTGATATCCCAGGTCTCGGCATCGAGCGGATCCTGGCCAACGATGGCATCGAGCATGATCTGCTCGTGATTACCCTTGAGCACGCGGGCGTTGGGCAGCGAGCGCACGAGCTTAATAACGCCGACCGGATCGGGCCCGCGATCGATCATGTCGCCCAGCACGTACAGCGTGTCGTCGGAAGTCAACGAGATCTTAGACAGGGCCTCGTCAAGCGCACGCACGTGCCCGTGAGCATCAGATGTCACATAGATCGCCATGGTACGCCTCTCCTTGCATTGCGGCCAAAGCCCGGTGCCGCAACTAAAACTTCAAGTTGAACTTAAACGTTACCCATTGTACTCCGTTGCAATAAAGCTGGAAAGGGTTTCCGAGCAGAGGCAAAGACGGCAGCCGTCTATGACGATATCGCGCACGCCCGCAATCCAACCCCATAAACCCACCATCTTTGGGTACAAATAACCGCAGACAACTGACCGTGCCACGCCAACCACCCAGGAGCGGACACCATCTATGAACCAGATCCTTCTCTTTATCGGCCTCGTCATCATTTTGTGCCTGACCATCAAACCCGTCGGCAAAAAACTCCCCTTCCCCACCCTGCTCATCTTTATCGCGCTCGGCATGCTGTTGGGCGTCAACGGCCCGGCGCACATCGACTTTAGCGACTACGCGCTCACCGAAACCGTCTGCAGCACGGCGCTGCTGTTCATCATGTTCTATGGCGGCTTTAACACCAATATCGACCGCGCCAAGCCCGTCGCCGTGCCCGCGGTGCTGCTGAGCACGCTCGGCGTCGTCATCACCGCAGGCATCACCGGCGTGTTCGCCCACTTCGCGCTGGGGTTCGACTGGATCGGCGGCCTACTGCTGGGATCGGTTGTAGCATCCACCGACGCGGCGAGCGTCTTTAGCGTGCTGCGCGAGCACAATCTTTCGCTGAAGGGCGGCACCGACTCGCTGCTCGAGGTCGAATCGGGCTCCAACGACCCCGTCGCCTACATGCTCACCGCCGTGCTCGCCACACTCGCGGCCGGCGGCAACATCAACATTCCCGCACTGCTGGCCAAGCAGATTATCCTGGGCGTGGGCCTGGGCCTCGCCATCGGCTGGGCGGCGGGCCGCCTGATTGAACGCGCACACGCAACGGCCGAGGGTGCGCAGACCATCTTTTTGTTCGCCGTGGCCATCGTCGCCTACGCGCTGCCGAGCCACCTGGGCGGCAACGGATTTTTGGCCGTGTACCTGGCCGGCATTGTGCTGGGCGCGAGCGACATCACCGGCAAGGTCGAGATGGCGCACTTCTTTGACACCCTCACCGAGATGGCCGAGATGACGATCTTCTTCTTGCTCGGCCTGCTCGTAACGCCCGCACGCCTGCCGCAGATGCTGCTGACGGGCCTGGCGCTCATGGCGTTTATGCTCTTTGTGAGCCGCCCCATCGCCGTGGGAATGCTGTTGGCGCCCTTTAAGACGAGCCCCCGCCAGGTCGCGCTCGTAAGCTGGGCGGGCTTGCGCGGAGCAGCTTCGGTCGTCTTTAGTCTCTTTGCCGTGGTGGCCGGCGTTCCCGGCGGACACGACCTATTTGACCTGGTGTTTGTGATTGCCGTGTCGAGCATCGTGGTGCAGGGCTCGCTGCTGCCAGCGGTGGCGAAGAAGCTCGATATGATCGATGCGACCGGCGACGTACGCCGTACCTTTAACGACTACCGCGACGAGGACGGCATGTCGTTTGTAAAGCTCAAGGTGGGCGCGGGCCATCCGTTTGCCGGACGCTCGCTCGCCGATATTGGTAGCGCAACGAACATGCTGGTGGTCTTGGTGCTGCGCGGCGGCGCGCACCCGGTGCTGCCCAACGGCGATACCGTCATCGAGGAAGGCGATCTGCTGGTGATGGCCGCCCCGACGTTCGAAGAGCGTGCCGAAGTTACGCTGCGCGAGGTCACTGTGACGCCCCACGGTCGCCTGGCCGGCCAGCGTCTTCGCGATGTGCCGCAAGGCAAGCACCCATTTATTGTGGTGATGCTCAAGCGCGAAGGCCGAACCATCATCCCCGACGGCAACACCCTCATATACGCCGGCGACGAAGCCGTCATCGCCACGCTAGCGTCGTAGCGGCCCGTCCCAAATTAGCTGCCCCCATCCCTCTTCAGCTACTAGCTGTCACCCACGGCAAAGTCGCGGAGGTCGAGGCCCTCGCGTTCGGCTCGGGCCAGGAGCTCTTGGGGCGACTCGTCCTCGATATCCACCACGTCGAGCAGGGCGGCGGGAAAGTCCACGCCGGCCGCACTCCCCGCGCGATCGAGCAAGCTCTCGTGCAGCTGACCTACATCGACATTGATTTTAATGCCGCAGCTTCCCACCGGGTAACCGCTGTTGATTAATCGAGCACCATAAATGAGATGCACTAAATCTCAGACAACGCCATAATTAAACATTGGCCATCAGGGGGGTTGCGGACAATGGACAAGCTCAATGCCATGACGGAACAAGTCAGAGATTTTTGTGATGCGCGCGATTGGCGCAAATATCACACGCCAAAAGAGCTCGCCATCGGCATGGCAACCGAAGCCTCCGAACTGCTGCAGCTTTTCCGCTTTATGAGCGACGAGCGCATTGCAGAAATGTTCGATAACCCTGATCAGCGCCAAGCCATCGAAGACGAAGTCGCTGACACGCTCCTCTTTCTCCTGCGTTTCGCCGACCTAAACGGAATCGACCTCCCAAAGGCGCTCTCGTCCAAACTCAAACGCAATGGCGAGCGCTATCCCGTCGACACCAGCTCCAGCGAATATAGAAAGGCGGACCACCATGAGTAACGAGTTCGCCCTTCGGCAATACACGCTTCCCCTACCCCAGCCCTTCGAGACAAGCAAATCGCTGCAAGACTTTGGCACGCCAAAGCCAGGGTCGCACCACGACGAAAGCTGGCCTGTTCTCTACATCCTGACCAACAGCAAAAACAAAACGGCGTACATCGGTCAAACGACCAATTATCGACGCCGCATGAAGCAACACGCCGCAAACGTGGACAAAGACTTCGACCGGACCCTTCTGATTGACAACCCAACCTTCAATCAATCAGCAACATTTGAGTTTGAGAATCGACTTATCGAGCTGTTCTGCGCTGACGAAAAATACCAAGTAACCAACGCCAACAATGGCTATGCCCAGTTCGATTATTTTGAGCGACCTCAGTATCGCCAGAAGTTCAGAGACCTCTGGACGAAGCTTCGCGAAGAGAACTATGCGATCCACCCCATCGAAGAGCTCGAGAACACTGACCTGTTCAAATTCTCGCCCTTTAAAACGCTCACGCCCGATCAATACGAAACGATTGAGGCGATTTACAGGCGGCTCGAGCAAGAGCATGAAGACATTAAACACGGCGGTCCCAAGAAAGAGCGCGTAACCGTCGTGAACGGCGCGCCGGGAACAGGCAAAACAATCCTCGCCATCAGTCTCATGTTCAAAATCAAAAATGAGCCGAACCTTTCCGGTCTGCGGGTCGGCTTCGTGACGCCCATGGAGTCTCTGAGCAAGACGCTCAAAAAACTCACGCACTTCCTCCCCGGGCTAAAGCCCGGCGACATCCTGAGCCCCAGCGATGTCGCAAAAAACGATCGGTATGACATCTTGCTTGTCGACGAGGCGCACCGACTGGGAAACTACTTGACCGCCGGCGCCGGCATCGGAGCTTTCTACAACACATGCGAACGACTCAACTTGCCGCGCACGAGTAACCAGGTGGATTGGATTTTCAAATGCTGCGACAAGGCGTACCTGTTCTATGACCCCAAACAGCAAGTCCGCGCATCGGGACTCAACCGAGACGGCCTTGAGCAGCGACTCAACCAACTCGAAGAAGCTGGCATCGAGACCGAAGAATTCAACTTGAGTACCCAAATGCGTGTGCGTGGCGGCGATGAGTACCTCGATTTCGTCTACGACCTGCTTGATAACAAAGCGTACATGCATGCCGGCATGAAGTTTGATGAGCTCTTTGCCTCTCAGCCTTACGACTCGCAAGCCGGCGATCCTGACAGTGATATCCCCAGGTACCAGTTTGGCATAGTCGACCGGTTTGAAGATTTCTGCTCCCTACAGCAGGCCAAAGAAAAAGAAGTTGGGCTGTCCCGTATGACAGCCGGTTTTGCTTGGAAATGGGAAAGCAAGAGCAATAAAGATGCGTTCGATATCGTCATCGAGGGCATTCCCAAACGCTGGAACTCGACCCAGAAGGATTGGGTTAACTCCGCCAACGCCGTCAACGAAGTCGGATGCATTCATACGGTACAAGGCTACGATCTCAACTACGGATTCGTAATTCTGGGTCCCGACATTTACTACGATTCGAACAAAGATGCAGTCTACGTTAACAGAGCGAACTTCAAAGATGCCGTTGCCAAGAAAAAGGCAAGCGACGATGATTTGCAAAAGATTATCGTCAACGCCTACTACGTCCTCATGACGCGCGGCATGCTAGGAACGTATCTCTATGTGTGCGACCCCGCGCTCAAAGAGCACCTTTCACGGTATATCCCGGTGGTATAGACCTAGCGACCGCGCTCCCCCATGTAACCATCCTGTAAATCATAGCGGCGCAGTCGAGTTTTACCGTGATTCGGTCGCGCCTGGCGCTCCACTGTGCTAAAGTATCCCGAACGTTCAAACGACTACGAGGGGGAACTAGAAGATGGCACGTGTGCACAACTTCTCAGCTGGCCCGGCAGCGCTGCCCACAAGCGTGCTCGCCGAGATCGCCGACGAGATGATGGACTACCGCGGTTGCGGCATGTCCGTGCTCGAGATGAGCCATCGATCTAGCATGTACCAGCAGATCATCGACGACGCCGAGGCAACCCTGCGTCGCCTGCTGAGCATCCCCGACAACTACCGTGTCCTGTTTTTGCAGGGCGGCGCCACGCTGCAGTTTGCGGGCATCCCCATGAACCTCATGCGCCGCGGCCGCGCCGGCTACATCGTGACCGGCAACTTTGCCAACAAGGCATACAAGGAGGCCGCCAAGTACGGCGAGGCCGTGCTGCTCGCGAGCTCCGAGGACACCAACTTCGACCGCATCCCCGACATGGCCGACATCAACGCGCGCATTGCCGCCGAGGCCGCGAGCGACGGGCTCGACTACGTTTACATCTGCCAGAACAACACCATCTTTGGCACCATGTACCACGAGCTGCCCGCTTGCGGCGACGTACCGCTGGTCGCAGATGTCTCGAGCTGCTTTCTGTCGCAGCCGCTCGATGTTGAGCGCTACGGGCTCATCTACGCCGGCGCGCAGAAAAACGCCGGCGCCGCGGGCGTGACCGTGGTTATCGTGCGCGACGACCTCATCGCCGACGGCCCCGCCTTTGCGCGGGCGCCGCAGTACATGGACCTTAAGACCCAGGCCGCCAAGGGCTCCATGCTCAACACGCCCAACACCTTTGGCATCTACGTGTGCGGCAAGGTGTTCCGGTGGGTCGAGGAGACCGGCGGACTTGCCGCCATGGCCGAGCGCAACTGGGCCAAGGCCAACCTGCTCTATGACCTGCTCGAGCACAGTGTGCTGTTCCATGGCACCACGCAGGCCGACAGCCGCTCCATCGCCAACGTCACCTTCCGCACCGGCGACGCCGAACTCGACGCGGCCTTTGTCGCAGGCGCGGCCGAGCACCAGATTCAAAACGTCAAGGGCCATCGTCTGGTAGGCGGCATGCGCGCCAGCGTCTACAACGCCGTAACCATGGAAGACGTGCAGGCACTGGCCTCGTACATGAAGGACTTCGAAACGCAGCGTAGTTTGAGCCCGCGATCTAACTAGCCCGCAACGCGCGGGCCGACCAGCCACTTCAAACCACCTGTTTAAACCAAACCTGCTAAGGAGTTTTTCATGCGCAAGATTAAGACCATCGACGACATCACCAAGGACGGCAAAGTCGAGTTTGGCGAGGGCTACGAATTTGTGAGCACCGCCGAGGAGGCCGACGCCATCCTGATGCGCTCGACTGACCTGCACGGCTACGAGCTGCCCGAGGGCATCCGCGCCATCGCCCGCTGCGGCGCCGGCGTCAACAACATCCCCGTCGAGGAGTACGCCAAGAAGGGCGTCGTCGTCTTTAACTCCCCCGGTGCCAACAGCAACGCCGTTAAGGAGCTCGTCCTAGGCATGCTGGTGCTCTCGAGCCGCGGCGTGGTGCAATCGATGAACTGGGTGCGCGACAACGCCGACGACCCCGAGATCCAGGTCGACGCCGAGAAGGCCAAGAAGGCCTTTGTGGGCCGCGAGCTCAAGGGCAAGCGCATCGGCGTCATCGGTCTGGGCAACGTAGGCTCCAAGGTCGCCAACGCCTGCGTCAATCTGGGCATGGACGTCTACGGCTACGATCCGTTCATTTCCGTTGAGCACGCGTGGGTGCTGAGCCGCGAGGTGCAGCGCGTGGGCACGCTCGAAGATCTCTGCCGCGGCTGTGATTACCTCACGGTGCACGTGCCCAGCAAGGCCGACACCATCGGCATGATCAGCACCGAGCAGATCAACCTGCTGGCCCCGGACGCCGTGCTCATCAACTACGCACGCGAGACCATCATTGATGAGGACGCCGTTGACGCCGCCCTGCGCGAGGGCAAGCTGAGCTGGTTTAGCTGCGATTTTGCCACGCCCAAGACCGTCAAGATGCCCAACACGTTTATCACCACGCACTCGGGCGCCGGCACTGGCGAGGCCGAGGCCAACTGCGCCGACATGGCCATCAGCGAGCTTAAGGATTACCTGGAGAACGGCAACATCGCGCACAGCGTCAACTACCCCGCCTGCAGCATGGGCAAGGCGCGCGCCGCAAGCCGCATCGCCTGCCTGCACGCCAACGTGCCCAACATGATCGGTCAGATCACGGCAATCCTGGCCAAGGACAATGCCAACGTGCAGCGTATGACCAACGAGTCTGCCGGCGAGAACGCCTACACCATGTTCGACACCGACGAGCACCTGGACAGCAGCACCATCGAGGCGCTCAAGCAGATTCCGTCGATGTATCGCGTGCGCGTGATCAAATAGCGCCGGCTGATCTGACGGGCAGTTCCCCATGTGGCCTGCCCGTTACTGACATTGAATGCCCGCGGGGGCGCCTTTCGCACGAGAGGCGCCCCCGTTTTTGTGAGCGCTCCATTAAATGCACCGAGCCGCTTCTTGACATACAATTTGTATGTTGACCTAACTATCTGTGAGGTGCCTATGGTTGATACAGATTTTGCTTGGCGGCTTACGCAAGGGCTCGTGCGGATCGACAGTTCCGACCCAGGTGCGTATGAGGGCGAGATTGAACGCTATATCAAAGTGTTGGTTGAGGCTCAATTGGAGCGGTTGAGTCATCCGGTGCTCCATGCCGTGCAGGTTGAGGAACTCGAGGTGCTGACCGGACGCCGCAATCTCATGGTCACCGTGCCCGGTTTGAGCGACGAGCCACGGCTCGTCTACATCTGCCACATGGATACAGTCACCTTGGGCGACGGCTGGGACGCGGACATTACGCCGCTCGGGGCGGTCGTGCGCGACGGCAAGCTCTACGGCCGCGGCGCCTGCGATATGAAGGGTGGCCTGGCCTGTGCCATTGCCGCACTGGTCCATACGCTCGAGCGCGTGGCGGCGGATGGCGCGCTGCCCCGCCGCGGCTTTTCGCTCATCTGCTCGGTCGACGAGGAAGACTTTATGCGAGGCTCCGAGGCAGCCATCGATGCCGGCTGGGTCGGTTCGCGCGAATGGGTGCTGGACACCGAGCCCACCGACGGACAGATCCAGGTGGCGCACAAGGGGCGTACGTGGTTCGAGATTGAAATGGATGGCGTGACGGCGCATGCAAGCCGGCCCTGGAAGGGCGCGGATGCCGTCGCCGCCATGGCCGAGGTCGTGTGTTCGCTCCGTCGCGCGTTTGTGGCGCTGCCCGCGCACGATGAGCTGGGGCCTTCGACCATCACGTTCGGCCAAATCGAGGGCGGATATCGCCCCTACGTCGTACCCGACCGCGCCAAAGTCTGGGTCGACATGCGCCTGACCCCGCCGACCGATACGGCCGCCGTAACGCGCATGGTAGAGCAGGCCATCGCCGTCGCCGAAGCCGCCATTCCCGGTTGCCACGGCAGCTACGTCGTGACGGGCGACCGCCCCGCCATCGAGCGCGACCCAAACTCTCCCCTTCTAGCAGCGCTCAAGCGTGCCGCCGATGACGTGACGGACGCGGACACGACCGTTGGCTTCTTTACCGGCTACACCGACACCGCCGTCATTGCCGGCAAGACAGGTAACCGCAATTGCATGAGCTACGGTCCCGGGTCGCTCGCGCTCGCGCACAAGCCCAACGAATATGTGCCCCACGCCGATATCGTTCGTTGTCAGCAGGTGCTAATCGCGCTCGCCGATAACGTGCTCTGGGACGCGAGCGGCCAAGTTGGGGCATAATAAGCCGCGAACAAACCGACTCGCGCGTTAGGACCGCCCATGAAAGCACTTCCGTTTCCCTGCATCCGCCCGGCTCAGGACCGCGTGCTCGAGGCGCTGCCTGCAATGGGCAGCATCCTAAGCGGCAACGATGCCCTGCGCGGAGCCATTGCCGATGGTCTGATGCTCAAGGACCCGGGTGCGGCGTATTACGTGTACGAATGCTCGGGCGAGCCGGGACGTGTGACGGGTGTCGTGGCGATCTGCCCGACGAGTGTACTTGCGGGCGGCAAGGGCGATGCCAGCGCCGACGTGGCCGCCGCCGCGCGCGCGATCGCCGAACTCAAAGTTCAGCCGCGCCCCGTGTCGCTCGCCTACGAGGCGTCGCCCGTCATGGACATCATCCTGGGCGCTGCCAAAGAGGGCGCCTCGCTCTACGCCGTCACCGACCCCGCGGGCATTACGCACCGCGTGTGGGAGGTCAAGCGCGAGGACGCTGTTGCCGCCATCCGTGCCATGCTCGACCAAGTACCAGAGCCGGCACTGGCCGACGACCCCGCCTACGCTGCCGCGCTGGCCGGGGCGTCGCAGCTGCTGGCCGATGAGGCCCGTGCCGCCGGAACGTACACCGGCAAGGAGCCGTTCAACTTTGCCGTAGCTGCGCTCTTCCCCGCCGCGCAGGTCAGCGGCGGCGCGCCGCAGGTTCCGACGGGTCTGCTCACGCACCAAGTCGCGCGGTTCTAGCAAGACCAGACCGTCCAGCACAAAAATCGGCAGCTCAACAAACAGGGGGCGGAGATGCAGCAGGTACATGCATCTCCGCCCCTTTTGCGTCGAGAAGTTATGCCGGCGACCCGTGCCGCCACGCTCACGTTATCCCCGCTGCGGGCCTGCTGCCGCCACGAGCGGTTCAAGCCCCAGCTCGCGTGCGTAATCCTCCTGCGTAAAAAACTCAATCAGCTCAAACGTGTCGGATTCGTCGTCAAACGCAAAGTGCAGCACCGCGCAGTTGCCCGGCACGCGATCGCGCTCGTCGGCCGCCGCACCCTTCACGTGATCCATAAACTCCTTGATGGCCGAGCCATGGCTTACCGCGAGCACGCACGTATGGTCCGGACGCTGCATAAGCTCGATCAGCGTCGCCACCATGCGCTCGCGCACTTGCATCTGGCCCTCGCCGCCAAACTGGCAATAGAAGTCGCGCCACGGGCGCTCGGGCATAAGCATCACGCGCTCGGCCTCAAAGTCGCCAAAGAACCACTCGCGCAGACCGTCCAGGCGCTCGTACGCCAAGCCCGGCCACAAGTTGGTGATAGTCTGCTCGGTGCGATGAAGCGTGGAGGTGTAGGCATGATCGGGCTCAATGCCACGCGCACGTAAAAACATGCCGGCGCGCGCCGCCTGGTCGCAACCCAACTGCGTAAGCGGCGAGTCACTCCACCCCTGAATGATACGCTTAAGGTTGAATATCGTCTGTCCATGACGGACCAGATACAGATCTTTATTCATAGGGGTCCTTTCGTTCGTTACCAACCCAAGAGCGAAAACGCCCCGTCGCAATAGCCAAAATGAAGCACGGCACCGTTGTCGGGTAGCTCCCCCTCGCCAGTCACATACTCAAGAAACTCCTGGCAGGCTGAGCCATGGGAAACCGCCAGCACGCAGTCGTGCTGCGGCCTGGCCATGATGCGGGACAGCGCCGCGACCATGCGCGACTGAAGCTGCACTTCCGACTCGCCGCCAAAGGCCACCGGATAATCGCCCCAGGGCTGCGGCGGCATCTCGCGATTTGATGTGCTCTCCAGCGAGCCAAAATGCCACTCACGCAGGTCATCGACCAGCTCAATGGAACGGCCCTCGCCAACGATAAGCTCGGCCGTATGCCGCGCCCGGCCCAACGGCGAGGAATACACATGGTCAAAGGCCACGCCGCGCGCCTCAAACGCCGCGCGCGTCGCCAGCGCCTGCTCGCGCCCGCGCGCCGTAAGCGGCGAATCGTGCCAGCCCTGCAAAATGCTCTGCACATTGAGCTCAGTCTGCCCATGCCGCACCAAATACAGATCTGCCACACACCCTCCCCTCGTACCACCACAAAGGGGACAGGAGCCTTTGTGGTGATTTTGCCGCCGGATTGCACCGCAACGACGCACAACTACAGCAGCACGTCGGCAAGCGGACGCTTGGGTACGTGGTGCACCCGCGCCTCGTCGCGCCAATAATTGATGGAGCCGTCGGGGTTGGAATCGATCGCATCGATCACCTGTGTCTCGGCCGGAACGCCAAACGCCATGATCAGCTTGAGCTCATACTTGTCGTTATCGAGCCCCATGGCATCGATCGCGTGGGGCGTAAAGGCCTTGAACATGCAGGCTGCCACCTCGGGCGTGGCGCTGCGGGCGGCGAGCATCATCGTCTGCGCGGCAATGCCCGTGTCGACCTCAGTAATAGGAGCGGCGGGCTTACCCGGAACGGCGCGCTCGGCAAGAATCGCGATGTAGCCGGTCGGGCGCTCACCCTCGGCAGGACCCGGCCAGTCCTTGAGCGCGCCGGCCCATGCAAGCTCGTCAAACACGCGAGCGCAGTCCTCTGCACCGCTTACCACATGAAAACGCAGACGCTGAGCATTGGCGCCGCAGGGAGCCAGGTGCGCCAGTTCCGCCAGCTCGAGCAAAAACTCACGCGGCACGCGCATGGACTCGTCAAAACGGCGGCACGTACGGGCACGACGGACCAGCGCATCAAACGCTTCCAAGCCGAGCTTTTCGCAACCCTGCTCTGCCATCGATTCGACACTCGACGGCGCCTCGGGAACTGCTTCGTTCATAGGGACCCCCAATACAAGCCAATTGTCCTTAGGAAAATCTAACCTAAAACGTAGGCAATAACGAACAGGGCTGCAATGTTCTACACCTGTTGAATAGAAAATCGCAACGTGGGGAACAACGGAAACAATTCGGGGCCTTTGGGTTACGTTTCGCCCTCTCCGACCCATACGCCAGCGCCTTTAGGCGATACTGGTTGTAACGATCAAGGCTTACGCCGCACGGAAAGGAGACATTATGGGCATCTTTAAGAACGATGACCAAAAAATCGAGCCAGTTTGGATTTGACGAGAAAAGCATGGCGGGCAAAGCCGTCAAGGCCGTGCGCTGGATTTACGCCATCACGGGCGTCTTAGCGCTCATTGCTGGTATCGCGCTGCTTTTTGCACCCGCCAAGTCCCTCGTCTTTTTGACGACTGTCCTGGGTTTTTACTTTGTAATCACTGCTGCCATCAGGCTGTTCACTGCCATTTTTGAGCCGCTGCTGCCCACCGGCTGGCGCGTGACGAGCATCATCTCCAACCTACTCATTATCTTGGGCGGCGCCATAATCCTGCGCAACCAGGCCTTCTCGACCGCGACGCTCACCACGATGGTGGTTATCGTGGCCGGCTTTGGCTGGATTGTCGAAGGTGTCATGTCCATTCTGGAGTCCGAGCTTTCGTCCAACCGCGCCCTCGCCATCCTGAGCGGCGCACTCTCCATCATCGCCGGCATGTTCGTGTTTATCTATCCGCTGTGGTCGGCCAAGATGCTCGTCATCTTTAGCGGCGCCGCACTGCTGGTGTTTGGCGTAACGCTGATTGTTCGTGCTACTCAATTTGGCAAACTGGTGCACTAGATGCCACGAACGCTCTTTATTGATGCAGACGCCTGCCCGGTCACGCGCGAGTCGATTGACTGCGCGCGGCCGATGGCGGCGGCATCGCGC
>CABUDJ010000056.1 GCA_902490325.1 uncultured Collinsella sp.
CTCGACGACAAAGCCGACGATCTGCAGCTTCCCGTTCGCGCGGCCGCGTGTCCCTCAACCCGCTCAACCATATCGACCCATTCGGCACTATCATCCTGCCACTGCTGATGCTGGCCGCTGGCGGCCCGGTATTCGCTTTTGCCAAGCCGGTGCCCGTCTACCTCAACAACCTCAAGCACCCCAAGCGCGACGAAGTCCTGGTGAGCGCGGCCGGCCCCGTATCGAACATCGCACTCGCGTGCCTCGCCGCGGCCCTCATGTACCTGGCCTATGGCAGCCTCTACGCCAGCATGTCTTTTGCCGTGGCATCGCAGATCATGAACTTTGGCGCCACCTTTATCGTGGTCAACCTGTCGCTTGCGTTCTTCAACCTCATCCCGATCCCGCCGCTCGATGGCTCGTCGATTATCGTGCCGTTCCTCAAAGGCAAGGCGCTCAACAACTACTACCACCTGCAGCAATACGCCATGCCCATCCTCATCATTGTGCTGTATCTGCTGCCCATGTGGACCGGCATCGACGTGATCGGCCGCTATTTCGACGTTACCGTGTATCCGCTTGCTGAGCAGCTGCTCAACTTCGCAATCGCCGGCATCTAAGGTAAACTTACAGGTCGACCGTGCAAAACGGTCGTAATATGCACCCAAACCGCGCCGCGAAGGCGCCGTCAAAGGAGGTCGAAGATGTCGTATCGCGTGTCGACGCAGGTCTACAGCGGACCGTTCGACCTGCTGTTGCAGCTGGTAACCCGCCAAAAAGTAGATATCGGCGCTATCTCCATCAGCGAGGTGGCCGAGCAGTACCTTGCCGAGGCCGAACGCATCGAGGCGCTGGACCTGGACGTGGCGAGCGACTTTTTGCTGGTCGCAGCAACCCTTTTGGACATCAAGGCCGCCTCTCTTGTGCCGCAGGAGGTCCCGCGCAAAGCCGATGACGACGATGGCGAGTTCGACGAAGACCTCGAGGAGCTCAGCACGCTCGACGGCGACGCCCTGCGCGAGGTCCTGATCCAGCGCCTGATTGCCTACAAGCAGTTTAAAGGCGCGGCTGCGGCCCTCGGTGCCCGCATGCAGGCTGAGAGCCGTATGCACCCGCGTGTGGCCGGCCCCGACCCTGAGTTTTTGGGGCTCATGCCCGACTACCTGGCTGGCATCACCCTGCGCGGCCTGGCCGTCATCTGTGCCGACCTGGACGGCAAGCGCCAGACCTTCCTGCTGGAAGCCGAGCACGTGGCACCGCATCGCGTGCCGCTCGACCTGACCGTTGCCTCGGTCGACCGCTTTACCATGGCACACGCTAGCTGCACCTTCCGCGAGCTGCTGGACGGCGACGCCACCACCGAGCAGCTCGTCGTCACATTTTTGGCCATGCTGGAGCTCGCCAAGCGCGGCTCGCTCACGTTGAGCCAGGACGAGATCTTTGGAACCATCCGCATCAACCGCGTCGAGGGCGCCGAGGCCTATGTGCCCGGCGAAGGCCCCGAGCTCACCGAATAGGAGCAGGCACCCATGTCTAACCTTTCCACGCTGGAGCCAAACAGCCTCAAAGGCGCCCTCGAGGCGCTGCTGCTCGTTTCGAGCGACCCGGTGAGCGCGCCCGCGCTGGCAGGCGCGCTGGATATCGCCCCCGGTGAGTGCGCATCGCTGCTCGCCGAGCTCAAGGTTGAGTACGAGGAGGCCAACCGCGGCTTTCAGCTGCACGAGGTCGCCGGCGGCTGGCGCCTGTTCACGCACCCCGCCTATCATGATGTCGTTGAGGCCTACGTGCTGAGCTGGGACACGCAAAAGCTGTCGCAAGCGGCGCTCGAAACCCTGGCCGTCATCGCATACCACCAGCCTGTGACGCGCGAGGTGGTCAAGGGCATCCGTGGCGTCAATTCCGACGGCGTCATCGCGTCACTCGTCGACAAGGGCCTGGTGCGTGAGCTCGGCCGCGACCCCCAGCGCGGTCAAGCCATCATCTACGGCACGACCAACGCCTTCTTGGAAAAATTCGGCCTGCGCTCCACCCGTGATCTGCCCGATCTGGAGCAGTTTGCCCCCGACGAGCAGTCGCGTCAGTTTATCCGCGAGCGCCTGAGCGGCCGCAGTATTCAGTCCACGCTCGAGGAGCAGGCCGAAGACCTGGACGAAGAGCGCGAACTGATCGACACCGATGTTGAAGATGTTGAGGCAGTCGAGGACATGGAGACCCTGGTCGTCGACGACCCCTCGGAGGATTTACATGACGAGGACTAACGAAGTAGGGGAGACGCGTGCCATGGGCAACGCAGTACCCGCAACCGACGCCCAGTCCGTCTACCCGCACACCATGCGCCTGCAGCGTTTTTTGGCGCGCGCCGGCGTGGCGAGCCGTCGCGGCTCGGAGGACCTGATGACCGCCGGCCGCGTGACCGTCAACGGTCAGGTCGCGACCGAGCTGGGCACCAAGGTCGATGTCGACCGCGACCACATCGAGGTCGACGGCATGCCCGTCAAGCTCAACCAGGGCGCCGTGTATCTGATGCTCTACAAGCCGACCGGCTACCTCACCACCATGAGCGACCCGCAGGAGCGCCCTTGCGTGGCCGACCTGGTCCCGCGCAACCGCTTTCCGGGGCTCTTCCCGGTGGGTCGTCTGGACCGCGACACCACGGGGCTTTTGCTCTTTACCACCGACGGCGACCTGTCGCAGGACCTGCTGCACCCCAGCAAGCATGTCTATAAGACCTACCAGGCGCTCGTGGACGGCCACCTGACCGACCGCGACTTGGAGCCACTCCGCCGCGGCATCGAGCTCGACGACGGCCTGTGCCAGCCGGCCATCTGCCGTGTCATCACCGCGCACGAGGCGGAGGCCGTGGCGCCCCAGGGCGTCAAGCCCGGCACCACCGCTGTGGAGGTTATCATCCGCGAGGGTCGCAAGAACCAGGTCAAGCGCATGCTGAGCAAGATCCACCACCCAGTGATTCGCCTGCATCGCTGCAACTTTGCCGGCCTGGAGCTCGAGGGCGTAGCCAAGGGCTCGTGGCGCGAGCTCACCGAGTGCGAGGTGCAGATCCTCAAGGCCGGCGGTATCCCGCCCAAGCAGGCCAGCTTCAAGCGCGGCGCCTCGCCGGCGACCAACACCGCCAGCCGCACGCGTCACCACGGCAGCCACGGCTCCGCACCCAAGCGCAACACCTATCGCGAGCGCTACACGGGCTAGGCAACCCGCCGCGCCCCAAAGCCCGCGAACCATACCAGCACGTCAAACATTGAAAGGATGCATTGTATGATCGTCGCCATCGACGGCCCCGCCGGTTCCGGCAAGTCCACCATCGCCAAGGAGATCGCCCTCCAGCTGGGCTTTAACAAGCTCGACACGGGCGCCATGTATCGCGCCGTCACCTTCGCCGCGCTCGACCGCGACATCGACCTGGACGACGAGGCGGCCATCGACGCCCTCGCCGAGCAGATCGAGATTCGCTTTACCAACGGCACCGGCGAGGACACGCGCCTGACCATTGACGGCCAGGACGCCTCGGCTGCCATTCGAACCCCGCAGGTTGACGCCAACGTGTCCAAGGTCTCGGCCTACCCGGGCGTGCGCGCCGCCATGCTCATCCACCAGCGCCGCGCCGCCGAGGACCGCGATATCGTGGCCGAGGGTCGCGACATCGGCACCGTCGTGTTCCCCAACGCGCAGGTCAAGGTGTTCCTGACCGCCGACCCGCGTGAGCGCGCCCGCCGCCGCGTGCTGCAGCGTCACCAAAACGACGCCCAGCCACTCACGTCCGAGCAGCTCGAAGCCGAGGTCGACGAGACCCTCGACGCCCTTAAGCAGCGCGACAAGCTCGACAGCAGCCGCGAGGTCGCCCCGCTCGTGCCAGCCGAGGACGCCGTGCACGTCGACTCCACCGCCCACACCATCGACGAGGTTGTACGCATCATCGAGGACCTCATCAACCAAAGGAGGTAGCCCATGCGCCTGTTTAAGCAGACGCCCGAGGATTATTACAGCGCCCCCTACGCCGAGTTTCCGGCGCTCATCCGCGGCACCGTCGTCGTGGTCATGGCAATCCTCTGGGCTTTCTCTAAGCTCATGTGGCGCTGGAAGGTAGAGGACGCCGATCTGCTGTTTGAGCGCCAGGAAGGCCGCGGCAGCGTGGTCATCTGCAACCACACCTCGATGGCCGAGCTCTTGGCCGTGGAGACGGCGCTGTTCTTTGGGGGGCGCCGCATTCGCCCCATCTTTAAGTCCGAGTTCGCCAAGAGCAAAATTGTGCGCTGGGCCTTTAGCCGCGTTGGCGGCATCCCCGTGGAGCGCGGTACTGCCGATATGAAGTGCCTGCGCGCCGCTCAGCATGCGCTGCAGCGCGGCGAGGACGTCCTGATCTTCCCTGAGGGCACGCGCATCCGCTCGCGCGAGATCAAGCCCGAGGTCCACGGCGGTTTTGCGCTCATCGCTCAGATGGGCAAGGCGCCCGTCAACCCGCTCGCCATCTGCGGCTGGTCCGACATCACGCCCGCGGGCAAAAAGCTCATGCGTCCCAAGAAGTGCTGGATCCGCGCCGGCAAGGCCGTCTCGTTTTCCGATGCACCGGCTGGGCTTAAGCGCACAGAGCGTCTAACCTGGTTTGAGTCCGAGGCCATGAACCGCGTCTACGCCATGCGAGACGAGCTGTGCGATGAGCATCCGGGCAGGTTCTAGCCATGAGCGAGAACGTGACGAACACCTCCGCGGCTGCGTCCGACCAGGCAATCGCGCCTACCATCGAGATCGCCGCCCACGCCGGCACTTGCTACGGCGTACAGCGTGCGCTCGATATGGCGCTAGCCGCCGCACCGCAGGCAGATGAGTGCGCTCAGGTCCATACCTTGGGGCCGCTCATCCATAACCCCATCGTGGTACGCGAGCTCGCTGAGGCAGGCGTTGGCTTGGCCGAGAACCTGGATAATGCCGCAACCGGCACCGTGATCATCCGCGCCCACGGCGTGGTGCCGCAGGTGATCGAGGCCGCTCGCGAGCGCGACCTTACCGTGGTCGATGCCACCTGTCCCTACGTCAAGAAGGTCCACGTGGCCGCCGAGCGCCTGGTACGTGAGGGTTATCGCGTGATCGTCGTGGGCGAGCCGGGCCATCCCGAGGTTGAGGGCATCCTGGGCCACGCCGGCGATGACGCACAGGTCGTGAGCTGCGCCGCCGATGCGGACGCGCTGCCGCTCAAGGGCAAGGTTGGGCTCGTCGTGCAGACCACCCAGACCGCGCAGAACCTGGCCGAGGTCGTGGCTGCCATCACGCCGCGCGTGCAGGAACTGCGCGTGATCAACACCATCTGCGCCGCCACAAGTGAGCGCCAGCAGGCAGCAGCCGCACTTGCCAACCGCTGCGACTGCATGGTCGTCGTGGGCGGAAAGAACTCGGGTAACACCCGCCGTCTGGCGCAGATCTGCGCCGATGCCTGCGAGCACACGCATCACATCGAGGAAGCGTCCGAGATCCATGCCGCATGGTTTTCCAATGCACGCCACATCGGCATCACCGCCGGCGCTTCCACCCCGCAAGAACACATCGAGCGCGCCGTCGAGCGCATCAAGGAGCTTTGCCGCTAATCATGGACCAGACCGTACCCGCATATGCCGCCGAGGTGGCCGATTACGGGCGCAGCCGCGACCCCGAGCCGGGTGAGGGCGCGCTCGTTAAAAACGTGCGCCCCGAATCGCCCGCATGGGATGTGGGTATCGAGCCGGGCATGCGCGTGCTCACGGTCAACGGCGAGCAGCTGACCGATATGATCGTGTGGCTCTGGGAGGCAGATGACGATACTGTCGAGCTGGAGGTATTTGATCCGCGTGACGGCACCGTCACCCCCGTTGAGCTTGACCGCTTTCCCGGCGAGGACTGGGGTCTGGAGTTCGATGGCCCCATCTTCGACGGCATGCGTACCTGCGTCAATGCCTGCGTGTTCTGCTTTATGACCATGCTGCCCAAGGGCGGGCGCTCCACGCTCTACATCCGCGATGATGACTACCGCCTGAGCTTTTTGCAGGGCAACTTTGTCACGCTCACAAACCTCACCGACGAAGATGTTCAAAACGTCATCCAACGCAACATGAGCCCCATGAACGTGTCGGTCCATGCCGTAAGCCCCGACGTCCGCCGCCGCATGATGGGCCGCAATGCCCAGCGCGGCATGGACGTGCTCGAGGCCATCATGGCGGCCGGCATCGAGATTCACGCGCAGATCGTGCTCTGCCCCGGCATGAACGACGGCGAGGAGCTGGAAAAGACCCTGCGCTTTTGCGAGGAGCACGAGCAAATCACCAGCCTGGGCATTGTGCCTCTGGGCTTTACTAAGCACCAGAATCGCTTTAGCTGGTCCTACAGCGACAAGCCCGAGCTGGCGCGCGAGACTATTGCCATGATCCGACCGTTCCAGGACCGCGCCTATGAGCGCTTTGGCCGCCACACCTTCCAGATGAGCGACGAGTTCTACCTGGATGCCGGCATCGAGCCGCCCGAGGCGGACTTTTACGACGGCTACCCGCAGTACTACGACGGCATCGGCATGATCCGCTCCTATCTGGACGAGACCGACAACGTGCTCGCCGCCGATGCCGAGCGCCTGTGCCGCGTTCGCGAGGCAATCGCCGCCCGTGGCCAGCGCCTTCTGTGCCTCTCCGGCGCCAGCGCGCGCGACACCGTGGCGCGCTTTGTGGAGTCGCCGCATGGTCTCGGCGGCACCGTCACAGCCATCAAGAACCGCTACTTTGGCGGCAACGTGGACGTGACCGGCCTCATCGTCGCGTGTGACATTCTGGAGCAGCTGCCCCAAGATCTGTCGGGGGTTATGCTCTTTGTGCCTAAGCTCATGTTCAACGCTGACGGCATGACGCTTGACGAGTATCATCGTGACGATTTACTCGCAAGCCTTACCGGTCGCGGCGCCGAGGTTCATGTGGTGTCGACCATGCCGCATGAGCTGCTCGATACCCTGGAGCACATCCTTGGCATTGTGCCCGCAGACTCTAACACTTCCACTGACCCTACCCATTAAAGGAGAGCAGATGAAACCTATCGTCGCCGTCGTCGGACGCCCCAACGTGGGCAAGTCCACGCTCGTTAACCGCCTGGCCCAGACCTCGGACGCCATCGTCCACGAGTCCCGCGGCGTCACGCGCGACCGCTCGTACCACACGGCCGATTGGAACGGCCGCGAGTTCACCATCGTCGACACGGGCGGCATCGAGCCGCTCAAGAGCGATGACGTCTTCGCCACGTCCATTCGCGACCAGGCCCTCGCCGCCGCCGAGGAAGCCGCCGTCATCCTGTTTGTGGTCGACGGCCGCACCGGCGTCACCGAGGAGGACGAGTCGGTCGCTCGCATGCTCAAGCGCTGCGACAAGCCGGTCTTTCTGCTGGTGAACAAGCTCGACAATCCCGACCGCGAGAACGACAGCATCTGGGAGTTCTATTCGCTCGGCATCGGTGAGCCCACGCCGCTCTCGGCCCTGCATGGTCATGGCACGGGCGACCTGCTCGACGATATCGTGGCCCTGTTGCCCGAGGAGGAGGACGAGATCGCCGACGAGTTCCCCGATGCGCTGAATGTGGCCATCATCGGCCGCCCCAACGCCGGTAAGTCCTCGCTGTTCAACCGCATCCTGGGCGCTGACCGCTCCATCGTGTCCAACATTGCCGGCACGACGCGCGACGCCATCGACACGGTCGTCGAGCGCAACGGCAAGCACTACCGCATGGTCGACACCGCGGGCATTCGCAAGAAGAGCACCGTGTACGAGAACATCGAGTACTACTCGATGGTCCGCGGCCTGCGCGCCATCGACCGCGCCGACGTGGCGCTGCTCGTTGTCGACGCCTCCGTGGGTGTCACCGAGCAGGACCAGAAGGTCATGGGTCTTGCCATCGAGCGCGGTTGCGCCATCGTGGTGCTGCTCAACAAGTGGGACCTGCTCGACGACGATCGCAAGCGCGAGGCCTGCATGGAGACCATCGACCGCCGTCTGGGCGTCATGGCTCCCTGGGCCCAGTACCTGCGTATCTCGGCCCTCACTGGCCGCAGCGTCGAGAAGATCTGGGCGATGGTCGACGCCGCCGAAAAGACGCGCTCGCAAAAGATCAGCACCTCGCGCCTCAACACGTTCCTCACCGACCTGCGCGAGTTCGGTCATACCGTGGTGGACGGCAAGCGCCGCCTGCGCATGCACTACGTGACCCAGACGGGCGTCAACCCGCCGACGTTCACGTTCTTCGTCAACCACAGCGACCTGGTCAACGACACCTACCAGCGCTACGTAGAGAACCGCATGCGCTCAACCTTCGACTTTGCCGGCACACCCATTCGACTCTTCTTTAGGAAGAAGGAGCAAAAGGATGCATAATCCGATTCTGCTGACCGCCATCTGCGCCGTGGTATCGTTCTTTATCGGAGCGATTCCGTTTGGCCTGATCTTGGGCCGCGTGTTCAACCACACCGACATTCGCAAGGCGGGCTCCGGCAACATCGGCACCACCAACGCTCTGCGTGTGGCCGGCCCCAAGGTGGCCGCGCTCACGCTGCTGCTCGACTGCCTTAAGGGCGCCATCTGCGTCCTTATCGCGCGCCCGCTCATTGCGAGCGTGGGCTTTGGCTTCCCCGTGAGTATCATGGCCCCCGGCGCCGCCGGCGACTGGATGCTCGGCGTCATCTGCCTGGCAGCCGTATGGGGTCATATCTTCTCGCCTTACCTTAACTTCCACGGCGGCAAGGGCATCGCCGTGGGCCTGGGTGTGATCCTTGCCTGGTACTGGCCCATTGGCCTGTCGCTGCTGGGCATGTTTATCGTGGCCGTCGCCATCACCAAGTACGTGTCGGTCGGCTCGCTTGCCGCCGCCATCGGCCTTCCCATCGCTGCCTGCGCGGTCTTTCCGTACAGCAGTCTGGGCCTCAAGTTTTGCATGGCGATGATCGGCATCACCGTGGTGTGGGCCCATCGCTCAAATATTCAAAAGCTCATGGCCGGTAAGGAGTCCAAGCTCTCGTTTACCAAGCGCGTCACCGTGCCCGACGATAAGTAGGAGAGAGTCATGAATGTTGCGCTGATTGGCTCCGGCTCCTGGGGAACCGCCGTCGCCGGCCTCGCCGCCGCGCGAGCCGAGCGCGTGACCATGTGGGCCCATAGCGAGCAGACGGCCGCCGGCATCAACGCCGAGCACCGCAACCCCCGCTATCTGGTGGACTACGAGCTGCCAGAAAACGTTTTCGCCACGACGGAGCTTGCCCAGGCGCTCGACAGCGCCGTGGCCATCATCTTTGCCGTTCCTTCGACGCACCTTCGCAGCGTGTGCCATCAGGCGGCACCGTTTATCGCGGACGAGACGCCGGTCCTGTGCCTCACCAAGGGCATTGAGCCCGAGTCCGGCCTGCTCATGAGCGAGGTCATCGCCAGCGAGATCGGAAACGAGTCGCGCGTGGCGGCGCTTTCGGGCCCCAACCATGCCGAGGAGATCTGCCGCGGCGGTCTTTCGGCCGCCGTTATCGCCAGCGAAGACCAGCAGGTGGGGGAGACCTTTAAGGAACTGCTGCTGTCCACGGCCTTCCGCATCTACTTATCGCAAGACATGACCGGCGTCGAGGTCTGCGGCGCCATGAAAAACGTCATCGCCATCGTGTGCGGCATTTCCGCCGGCTCGGGCGCGGGCGACAACACGCTCGCCCTCATCATGACGCGCGGCCTGGCCGAGATCAGCCGCCTGGTGCACGCCCGCGGCGGTCAGGCCATGACCTGCATGGGGCTTGCCGGCATGGGCGACCTTATCGCCACCTGCACCTCGGAGCATTCGCGCAACCGCACCTTTGGCTACGAGTTTGCCCACGGCGTTTCACTCGACGAGTATCAGGAGCGCACGCATATGGTGGTCGAGGGCGCCGTCGCGGCCCGCAGCGTCAGCGAACTCGCCCGCTCACTGGGCGTAGATATTCCGCTCACCTTTGCCGTGGAGCAAACGCTCTACAACGGTGTTACTTTGGATAGGGCGCTCGAGATTCTTACCGATCGCGTCCCTTCTCAAGAGTTCTACGGACTCACCGACTAGCGCAGAAAGGCTTCTACCATGGGTTCCATCAAAATCGCTCCGTCCGTCCTTTCGGCCGATATGGCCAACCTCAAGGGCGAGCTCGACAAGATCGCCGGTGCCGACTACGTGCACTTCGACGTTATGGACGGTCACTTTACCGGCAACCTCACCTTTGGCGTCGACATCCTCAAGGCCGTCAAACGCTCCACCGATGTGCCGGTCGACGCGCACCTGATGGTGTCGAACCCCGACGAGACGGTCGATTGGTACGCCGATGCCGGTGCCGACATGATCACCGTGCACTACGAGGCCTCCACGCACCTGCACCGCACGCTCACGCATCTGCAGCAACGCGGCGTCAAGGCCGGCGTGGTGCTCAACCCCGCCACCCCCGTGTGCGTACTCGAGAGCATCATCGACGTCGTCGATATGGTGCTGCTGATGAGCGTGAACCCGGGCTTTGGCGGCCAGAGCTTTATCCCGGGCACTATCGCCAAACTGCACGAGCTCAAGGCCATGTGCGAGCGCCACGGCGTGTCGCCCATGATCGAGGTCGACGGTGGCATTTCTTCCAAGAACATTGCCGAGGTCGTCAAGGCTGGTGCCAACGTTCTCGTGGCCGGCTCCGCCGTATTTAAGTCCGAAGATCCCGCCGCCGAGGTTGCGCTGCTGCAGAAGCTGGGCAATGAGGCCGCACAGGAGGCATAAACCCTTATGACCGCAGGTCAAAACCGCATACCCGTGAATCTTGACTACGCCGCCTCGACGCCCATGCGCGCCGAGGCGCTCCTTGCGCAGCGCGAATATGACGACAGCGAGCTTGCAGGCGTCAACCCCAACTCGCTGCACTCGCTCGGCCGCAAGGCCGCCGCGCGCCTGGAGGTTGCCCGTCGCGAGATCGCCCATAGCTTTGGCGCACGCGTCCGCCCGTCCGAGATTGTTCTGACCAACGGCGGCACCGAAGCCAACCAGCTGGCGCTGCTCGGTCTTGCCGAGGGCGCCCGTCAGCGCGACCGCAAGCGCAACCGCGTGATCGTATCTGCCATCGAGCACGATTCGATTCTGGATAACCTGCCGCTGCTGCGTGCCGCCGGCTTTACCGTCGACCTGGTACAGCCCTGCCGCGCGGGCTACGTTGAGCCTGCCACGCTTGTCGAGCTGCTCAGCGACGACGTGGCGCTCGTGAGCATTATGGTCGCCAACAACGAGACCGGCGTGGTGCAGCCCATCCGCGAGCTTGCCGCAGCTGCGCACACCGCAGGTGCCCTGTTCCACACCGATGCCATCCAGGGCTACTTGCATATTCCGCTCGATGTCACCGAGCTGGGCGTCGACGCCATGTCCGTCGCAGCCCACAAGATTGGCGGTCCCGTGGCATCTGGCGCACTCTACCTTAAGAGCCGCACGCCGCTGCGCCCGCGCATCTTTGGGGGCGGACAGGAGGCCGGTCGTCGTGCCGGCACGCAAGACCTGCGAACGCAGCTCGCCTTTGCCGCTGCCGCCTCGTCTCTGACGCCCCATGTGGCTCAGGAGCGCGCGAAGCTGCAAACCCTTTCCGACAAGCTCTACGCCACGCTTACGGCCCACCCGCGCATTCACGCCACCATGGGTGACTACGCGCAAGCCGATCGTCTGCCCGGCATGGTATCGATCTACATTGACGGCATGGACTCCGAGGAACTCATCATCAAGCTCGACGCCGCCGGCTTTGAGGTGTCGGCAGGCTCGGCATGCTCGAGTGGCAGCATGGACCCGAGCCACGTACTCAGCGCGATGGGCATCGGCCGCGAACAGGCGCTGGGTGCCTTGCGCATCTCCTTCGATGATCGCGTGAATCCAGGCGATCTGGACGACTTTGCCCAGACGCTGCTCTCGATCGCAGGTGCCGCATGATCGTCGCCGAGCTCGAGCGCGCCCTACTGGCACGCTATCCCAAGGCGGACGCCGAGGGCTGGGATCACGTAGGACTCTCCGTTGGCGATCCGGCCGCGGAGATCACCGGCGTTGCCTGCGCACTCGATGCGACCGAGGCTAATGTTCGCCGCGCCCAAGAAGCAAGCGCCAACGTGCTGCTGACGCATCATCCCATATACATCAAGGCACCCGAGGCCTTTTGTCCGGCGGATGCCACACGACCCCAGTGCAGTGCGGCCCTCTACGAGGCTGCCCGCTGCGGGGTGAGCATTATCTCGCTCCACACCAACCTGGACCGCTCGCACGAGGCACGTATCTGCCTAAGTAGGCTTTTGGACGCCGCGCCCGCAAGCTCGTTGGAGCACGTGGACGACCCCGAGGCCTGCGGACTGGGCGTACTCGCGACCCTCCACGACCCCTGCAGCCTGCGCGACCTTGCCACTCGCGCCGCCACGGCGTTTGGCAGCGACCCACGTGTGTGGGGCGAGGCCGATCATCCGTGCCGCACCGTCGCCATTCTGGGCGGCTCCCTCGGCGACTTTGGCGAGCTTGCCATCGCCGCCGGTGCGGATGTCATCGTGACGGGCGAGGCGGGCTACCACGTGGCACAGGACCTCGCTCTGCGCGGTCTGCCGGTGATCTTGCTCGGCCACGACCGCTCCGAGGAGCCGTTCGTGGATATATTGATGAACTCTGCAGTTGACGCCGGGGTTAAACCCCGTCATGCGATTAAAATACTGAACCCTTGCCAATGGTGGACTGTGACAAAAGGAGAGAACTTATGAGCGCCGGCGCTACGCTACTCAAGCTGCAACAGATCGATTTGGAGCTCGCCCGCAATAAGAGCGAACTTGCCAATATGCCGGAGCTCAAGGAGCTCGCCTCAAAGCGCAAAACCTATGTAAAGCTTAAGTCCGAGATGACCAAGCTCTATGCTCAGCGCAAGGACCTCGACATTGAGCTGGACGATCTCAACACCACCGAGATCCAGACCAACAACGCCATCGAGGCCGCCAAGAAACGCCACGTTGACGGATCTGACTACCGCGAGGTTCAGGACCTGGAGAACGAGCTCGCCACCCTGGCCAAACGCCTGGATAAGATCGAGCACACCCGCAAGGACGTCGTCGTCGCCCATAAGGAGGCACTCGACCGCGAGACCCGCGCGCAGGCCATCATCGCCAAGTTCGAAGAGGGCGTGAAGGCCGATACCAAGGCCGCCCGCGCCAAGGCAGCCGACCTGCAGGCTCAGATCGAAGCCGCCACTAAGGAGCGCACCGCGCTTGCCGCCACGCTTCCGACTGACGTGCTCACCGACTACGAGCGCCTGCTCAAGCAGTTCCGCGGCCTGGCCGTCGAGACCATCAAGGGCAACATCCCCACGGTCTGCCACACCGCGCTGCAGGCGTCGTCCATGAGCGACCTCAACCATGACGGCAGTGAGATTACGCACTGCCCGTATTGCCACCGCCTGCTCGTGCTCCCCAGCAAGGAAGCCTAACGATGACGGCGGCACCCAACAATTCAATGCAACTTGAGGGAAAAACGATCCTGCTGGGCATTACCGGCGGGATCGCCGCCTATAAGTCGTGCAATATCGTGCGCCTGCTCCAAAAGCGCGGCGCGCACGTCAAGGTCGTCATGAGCGAGCATGCCACCGAGTTCGTGGGGCCGCTTACCTTCCGCGCGCTCACCAATGAGCCGGTCGCGGTTGGGCTATTCGACGACCCGTCTGACCCCATCCACCATATCTCGCTGGCGCAGGAGCCCGACTTGGTGGTCGTGGCGCCCGCGACGGCCAATATCATCGCCAAGATGGCCAACGGCATCGCCGATGACCTCATCTCCACAACGCTGCTTGCGACACCGCGGCCCGTCGTGATCGCGCCGGCCATGAACAACGGCATGTGGAAGGCGCCGGCGACGCAGGCCAACATGGCCACGCTGCGCGAGCACGGTGTCCATGTGGTGGGACCCGGCAGCGGCTACCTTGCCTGCGGCGACGTAGACACGGGGCGCATGAGCGAGCCCGAGGACATCGTCGAGGCTGTCTGTGAGGTGCTCAACCCCGTGCCGCAAGACCTGACGGGCAAGCGCATCGTCATCACCGCCGGCCCCACGCACGAGCCGATCGACCCGGTGCGATTCATCGGTAACCGGTCGTCGGGCAAGATGGGCATCGCCCTGGCGGGGGAGGCTGCTCGCCGCGGCTCGGCCGTCTGGAAGGCGCT
>CABUDJ010000057.1 GCA_902490325.1 uncultured Collinsella sp.
GCCAGGACAGAGGCGCACGACCCCCGGCAGAGCCAGCAGAAGGGCGCGTGCGAGAAGAACCACGTGGAGATCAGGAAGCTGCTGCCCAAGGGCGCCGGGGCCAGGTTCGACCGGCTGACGGCGGCGGACTGCGCGCTGCTCATGTCGCAGGTGAACTCCGAGCCGAGAGGGGCGCTCGGGTTCCTGACGCCGGCGCGCGTGCTGCGGATGGCCCTCGGGGAGGACGCCTCCGCCCTCATGGACGCGTTCGGGATAGAGGAGCTGGCGCCCGGCGAGCTCGACCTGACGCCCGGCTGCATCGACAGGGCCAGGGCCGCGAGGGGCGAGGGGCCGCTGGCGGGATAGGCGGCGGTCCGGGACATGGGCCGGAGGGCCCGTTGCGCTGAGTCCGGAACGGCTGCGCGGCGGGCTGGCGGAGCATGCGGCGGCGGCATGGGGCACCGGCCTCCATAGCCTCTCCACCTGCGGAAACGAGGTGACGGCCAGGTGCCGGGAGCTATTTCCGCGTTGCGCTAGCTGCGGAAACGCGGGACCCGTTCAGGCTGTTGCATTGAGATTGAAAATCAACCATTACGTGGGAGACACGGCGCAGAGGCTCACCTTAGAACGCAAAAGTGAAACAATTAGTATAAACTCTCATGCACATATATAACGGCTCGCGATGCGGGCCGTTTTTGCAAGAGCTATCCATCGAGGTGAGAGGCACACCATGATTGCGATTTTAAAGCAGAGCGCCAGCGACGAGGCCGTCGGCCATATCGTCAGCTGGATTGAGAAGAAGGGTCTCAAGACCGACGTCTCGCGCGGCGAGAACGAGACCATCATCGGCCTGGTGGGCGATACGACCAAGATCGACCCGTTCTTGCTCGAGTCCATGGATGTCGTCGAGCGCGTGCAGCGCGTCTCCGAGCCCTTTAAGCGTGCCAACCGCAAGTTCCACCCTGAGGACTCCGTCATCGACTGCGGCCACGGCGTCAAGATCGGCGGCGACCAGTTCCAGGTCATCGCCGGACCCTGCTCCGTCGAGGGCGAAAACCTCATTCGCATCGCACGCCGCGTAAAGGCCGCCGGCGCCACGATGCTGCGCGGTGGCGCCTACAAGCCCCGCACCTCCCCTTACGCCTACCAGGGCATGGGTCCCGCCGGCCTGGACCTGCTATGCGAGGCATCCGCCGAGCTCGACATGCCGATCGTCACCGAGATCATGGACCCGCGCGACGTGCAGGTCTTCTTGGATAAGAAGATCGACGTCATGCAGATCGGCGCCCGCAACGCGCAGAACTTCCCCCTGCTCAAGGAGGTCGGCAAGACCAAGACCCCGGTCCTGCTCAAGCGCGGCATGTCCGGCACCGTCGACGAGTTGCTCATGGCTGCCGAGTACATCATGAGCGAGGGCAACGACAACGTCATCCTGTGCGAGCGCGGCATTCGCACCTTCGAGACCCGCACCCGCAACACCTTCGACCTCAACGCCGTGCCGGTGCTGCACCACCTATCGCACCTGCCCGTCGTCGCCGACCCCAGCCACGCCACCGGCTACACCCGCTATGTCGAGCCCATGGCGCTCGCCGCGACTGCCTGCGGCGCCAACGGTCTGGAGATCGAGGTCCACGACGACCCGAGCCGGGCCTGGTCCGACGGCGCCCAGGCCCTCACCCCCGATCAGTTCGACGACACCATGCGCCGCATCCGCGCCATCCGCGAGGTCGTCTGCCAAGAGACCGTTCAGGAGTAACCCATGGGTACGGTGAGAAACGCACGCGTCAACCAGGGTGGACCCAAGTGCGCCGGCATCGTGGGCCTGGGCCTCATCGGCGGCAGCTTTGCCCGCGGCTATGCGCAGGCGGGCGTTCGCGTGCTTGCCTGGGACCCCGACGATGACGTGATGACGGCCGCCAGCATGGGTACCGTCGCCGGCGAGCTCAACGACGAGACGCTCGGCAAGTGCGACATCATCGTCCTTGCCTGCTATCCCGAGGCATGCATCGAGTGGCTCGAGGCCCACGCCCAGGCGCTCGCCGACGCCACCGACACCGAAGCCATCATGGGCCCCGTGGTAATCGACACCGTGGGCGTCAAGGGCATTGTGTGCGAGCGTGCCTTTGAGCTCGCACGAGAGCACGGCTTTTACTTTGTGGGCGCACACCCCATGGCGGGCACCCAGTTCTCGGGCTACGCGCACTCCCGCGCCGACTTGTTCCAGGGCGCACCGCTCGTGCTCGTTCCGCCTGCGGTAGACGATGCCCTTAAGCTGGAGCTCTTGGGCCAGGTGCGCGAGATGGTGCGTCCCTTGGGGTTTGGCAAGTTCAGCGTGACCACCGCCGCCGAGCACGACCGCGTGATCGCATTTACGAGCCAGCTCGCACACGTGGTGTCCAACGCCTACGTAAAGAGCCCCACCGCCCAGGTCCACCACGGCTTTTCAGCCGGTAGCTACCGCGACCTCACGCGCGTGGCACACCTCAACCCGCAGATGTGGTCCGAGCTCATGATTGACGACGCCGACGCTCTCGCCTTCGAGATCGACCATCTGATCGATTCGCTCGGCGCCTACAGCCGTGCGCTCAAGAACCGCGACCAGCGTTATCTTGAGAATCTCCTTGCCGAGGGCGATCGCATCAAGCGCGCACTCGACGACGAGAGCGCCCACTAGACCACCTATCACGCCAGGTCGAAAGGACCATAGCTTATGGCGATTACCATCGATATCGACACCGCACGCCCCTACCAGGTACACGTGGGCACGTTTTTGCTGGAGCAGGCAGGGCCACTCGTTCGCGCCACCGCCGGAGGCACCCGCGCCGTCATCGTGACGGACACCAACGTGGGCCCGCTCTACCAGATGCCCGTTAAGCAGAGCCTGGAGGCGTCAGGCTATGAGGTAAGCATTTGCACCTTCGAGGCCGGCGAGGTACACAAGCGCGCCGAGACCTACGTTGCCATTCTTGAGTTTGTAGCCGAGCACGAGCTTTCGCGCTCCGACGTGATCGTGGCACTCGGCGGCGGCGTCGTGGGCGACGTGGCTGGCTTTGTGGCCGCCACCTACGTGCGCGGCTGCAAGTTTGTGCAGATTCCCACAAGCCTGCTCGCCATGGTGGATTCGTCGGTCGGCGGCAAGACGGCCATCGACCTGGCAGCCGGCAAGAACCTGGCCGGCGCCTTTTGGCAGCCGAGCGTGGTCATCGCCGACGTGGGGTGCCTGGCAACCCTCACGCCCGAGCAGTTCGCCGACGGCTGCGGCGAGGTCGTCAAGCACGCCGTGATCGCCGACCCCGAGCTCTTCGCCGAGCTGGAGAAGACCCCGCTCACGCTTGAGCTGCTGAACCGCGACGTGGCCCGCGTGGCGCTCATCATCGCCCGCAATATCGACATTAAGCGCGCCGTGGTCGTTGCCGACGAGCGCGAAACCAATCAGCGCAAGCTCCTCAACTTTGGCCACAGCGCCGGGCACGCCGTCGAGGCCTGTGAGCACTTTGAGCTCGGCCACGGCAACTGCGTGTCGATTGGCATGGGCATCATCACGCGTGCCGCGGCCCTGCACGGCATTTGCGACGCCGAACTGCCCAGCCGCATCGAAGAGCTCTGCGCCCGTCATGGCCTCAAGACCCGCTGCGAGCTTTCGGCCGACGCCATCTTTGCCGAGTCGCAGCACGACAAAAAACGCGCCGGTGACACCATCGATCTGGTGATTCCGCACGGTATTGGCCGCTGCAGCATCGACCGCACGCCGCTTTCCACCTTCCATGATTTAATTGCCGAGGGCCTCGGCCAGAAGGGAGACGCATCCGTATGCTAGCCCGCATCACCCCCTCCCCGCTCAAGGGCACCGTTCCCGCCATCGCATCCAAGTCGATGGCGCACCGCCTCATCATCTGCGCCGCCCTTGCCAACGGCGAGACGCATGTGACCTGCAACACCACCTGCGCCGATATCGAGGCCACGGTGCGCTGCCTCACGGCACTGGGCGCCCGCATCGAGACCGTCGAGGACGGCTTCCAGGTCCACCCCACCATGAAGAGCATTGAGTTTGGCCTGCTCAAGGCACTTGCCGGCGGCACGCTCGACTGCGGCGAGAGCGGCTCCACGCTCCGCTTTATGCTGCCCGTCGCCTGCGCGCTGGGGGCAGAGGCCACCTTTGTGGGCCAGGGTCGTCTGGGCGCACGCCCCCTCTCCCCGCTCTCCGACGAGATCATTGCCGCCGGCTGCGACCTGCAGGGTCTGGGCGGTTTTCCGCTCAAGACAAGCGGCCGCATGCGCCCGGGCACCTTTATCCTGCCGGGCAACGTGAGCTCGCAGTACATCTCCGGCCTGCTGCTGGCAGCCCCGCTGCTGGCCCAGTCCTCCTGCGTTCAGGTGACCGGCCTTATCGAGAGCCGCCCCTATATCAACCTGACCATCCAGGCCATGAAGGCCTTTGGTGTCGAGGTCAACGTCGAGCGCATTCCAGCCAAGGACGGCCAACCCGAGATCACGAACTTCCGCGTGAGCAGTGGCTCGTACCGCACGCCTGGCAGCGTGGCCGTCGAGGGCGATTGGTCCAACGCCGCCTTTTGGCTGTGCGCCGGCGCTATCGGCTCCGACCCCATCACCGTCGAGGGCGTTTCGCTCAGCTCCGCGCAAGGTGATCGCAACGTGCTTGCCGCGCTCTCGCGCTTTGGCGCCCGCATCGTGCGCTCCACCAACGCCGCCACTGTGCAGTCCGACAAGCTCGCCGGCTTTGAGATGAGCGCGCACGACATCCCCGACTTGGTGCCCGTAATCTCGGCCGTGGCATCGCTGGCGCAGGGCCGCACGTTCATCCGCGATTGCGCCCGCCTGCGCATCAAGGAATCCGACCGCCTGGCCACCACCACCCATGAGCTCACCGCACTGGGCGCGCAGGTGCGCATAGCCGGTGACGACCTCATCATCAAGGGTGTCGATGCCTTTACCGGCGGCGAGGTCGATTCGCACAACGACCACCGCATCGCCATGATGGCCGCCATCGCCGCGAGCCGTGCCACCGGCGAGGTCGAGATCCACGGCGCCGAGGCCGTCAACAAGTCCTATCCCGATTTCTTCGACCACTACCGCCTGCTGGGCGGCAAGGTCACGCTCGAGGAGGAATAGCATGTCCTCGACCTTTGGCAACGTTTTACATCTGAGCATTTTCGGTCAGTCGCACTCCCCTGCTATCGGCTGCTCGCTCGACGGTGTCCCCGCGGGCATCGCTGTGGACCAGGAGACACTGCAGGCCTTTTTGGACCGTCGCGCCCCCGGCCGCGACGAGACCGCAACCAAGCGCCGTGAGGCCGACGCCGCGCATATCATTGCCGGTGTGGTCGACGGACACACCACTGGCGCACCCATCGCAGCAATTATCGAAAACACCAACACGCGCTCCAAGGACTATTCCGAGCTGCGCCGCAAGCCCCGCCCCGGGCATGCAGACTTTCCTGCGCGCGTGAAGTACCACAACATGCACGACGTCGCCGGCGGCGGACACTTCTCCGGCCGCCTGACGGCCCCCTTGTGCATCGCTGGCGGCATCGCGCTGCAGGCACTCGAGGCCCGCGGCATCAAGGTCATGGCGCACGTCGCGCAGATCGGCGGCATCTCCGACCTGCCCATGGACGACATGGTCTATCGCGAGGCCGACCGCAAGGCGATCCTCACGAACGATCTGCCCTGCATTGACGCCGCCGCAGCCGACCGCATACGCGAGGAGATCCTAGCCGCGCGCGACGAGCTCGACAGTATCGGCGGCATCGTGGAGTGCGGCATCTACGGGCTTCCCGCGGGCATCGGCGACCCCATGTTCGACGGTATCGAGAACCGCATAGCGCAGATCGCGTTTGGCATTCCCGCCGTAAAGGGTGTGGAGTTTGGCATGGGCTTTGCCGTGGCCGCCATGCGCGGCAGCGAGAACAACGATCCGTATCGCGTTGATGCCGAGACCGGCGAGATTGCGGTCGAGTCCAATAACGCCGGCGGCATCCTGGGCGGCATTTCCACGGGCGCACCCGTCATGTGGCGGATGGCCGTAAAGCCGACGCCCTCCATCGGTCGCGAGCAACAGACCGTGGACATGGACGCCATGGAAAATACCGAGCTCTCGGTCCACGGCCGCCACGATCCCTGCATCGTCCCGCGCGCCGTCCCCGTAGCCGAAGCAGCCGCCGCCCTCGCCATCTGGGACGCCCTCCTCGAGGACGCCGCCCAGCATTAGTCCACCCACCCCAAGGGTAGTTAATTTGGGACGGGGCTATTTTAGCTACCCCCATATGCCAGTTGATATTTGCCCTGGCTCTCATCGATTCGTCGACAGTCAAAGGGTAGCTAAAATAGCCCCGTCCCAAATTAACTACCCCAGGCAACCATTCACGAAAGGGGCCTCCATGGACCTTGCCGATATTCGCCAGGCCATCGATGGCATCGACACCACCCTGCTCAACAGCTTTGTCGAGCGTATGGACATTGCCACCGAAGTCGCCAAATCCAAGATCGAGATGGGCAAGGCCGTCTTTGACCCCGCCCGTGAGCGCTCCAAGCTCAACAATCTCGCCAGCCGCGCACCCGAGCGCTATGAGGCCCAGACCATCACTTTGTTCCGCCTCCTCATGAGCATGAGCAAGGCCGAGCAGCAGCGCCACATCAACGAGCTCAAGGGCATCACGGTGTCGCAAAAGGCCCGCGCCACGGCCGCAGCCTTTGACACGCCCTTCCCCCAGACGGCTACCGTTGCCTGCCAGGGCGTTGAGGGCGCCTACAGCCAGATCGCCGCGTGCAAGCTCTTCGACGTGCCCGATATCGCCTTCTTTGAGACCTTCGAGGGCGTTATGCGCGCCATACGCGACGGCTTCTGCGAGTTTGGCGTGTTGCCCATCGAAAACTCAACTGCCGGATCGGTCAACGCCGTCTACGACCTGCTCGCGCAGTTCGACTTCCATATCGTGCGCTCGCTGCGCCTCAAGATCGATCACAACTTACTCGTCAAATCCGGCACCAAGCTCGCCGACGTGCGCGAGGTCTACAGCCACGGCCAAGCCATTGCCCAGTGCGCCGGCTTTATCGAGGGCCACGGACTGCATGCCACCAAGTACCCCAACACCGCCATGTCGGCCGAGATGGTCGCCAACTCCGAGCGCACCGATGTCGCCGCCATCGCCTCGCGCAGCTGTGCCGAGCTGTATGGCCTGGAGGTGCTGGAGCCCAACATCCAGGACTCGGACAACAACTACACGCGCTTCGTCGTCATCAGTCGCGAACCGCGCGTCTATCCCGGTGCCAACCGTACCTCGCTCATGATCACCACGGCAAACGAGCCGGGCGCGCTCTATCGCGTACTCGAGCGCTTCTACGCGCTCAACATCAACCTCATCAAGCTCGAGAGCCGCCCCATCCCCGGGCACGACTTTGAGTTTATGTTCTACTTTGACCTGGACTGCCCCTTTGGCAGCAAGGCCCTCGACGACCTGCTCGACTCGATTGACGACGTATGCGAGAGTTTCACCTACTTTGGCAGCTACACGGAGGTGCTCTAGATGACCGATACCGCCGCAACCCGTCCATACGGCGTTCTGGGTCGCGTGCTGGGCCACAGCTACACCCCGACCATCTACAAGGAGCTCGCAGGGCTTGAGTACGTGCGATTTGAGCGCGAGCCCGAGGATCTCGAGGCCTTTATGACGGGCGATGAATGGGAAGGCACCAACGTGACCATCCCCTACAAGCGTGCCGTCATGGAATACCTGGACGAGCTGAGCCCGCTGGCCGAGCGCATGGGCAACGTCAACACCATCACGCGCCTGCCCGATGGCCGCCTGCGCGGCGACAACACCGACTACTTTGGTTTTCGGTGCCTGGTCGAGGAGCTGGGCGTAGAAGTTGCCGGTAAGAAGGCCCTCGTGCTCGGCGCCACCGGCGGTGCCGGCACTACAGCGAGCATGGTACTCGGCGACCTAGGCGCCGTCGTGGTGCCCGTGGGCCGCACGAGCGACGTCAACTACGGTAACATCGCGCAGCAATCCGATGCCGCGTTGCTCGTCAACTGCACGCCTGCCGGCATGTTCCCCCACTGCCCCGACGCCCCCTGCATGCTCGAGGGACTTGACGCGCTCGAGGGCGTCATCGACATTGTCTACAATCCCGCCCGCACGGGCTTGATGCTCGAGGCCGAGCGCCGCGGCATCCCCTGCATCGGCGGCCTGCTCATGCTTGTTGCACAGGCGGCACAGGCTGTCGAGCGCTACACCGGCAAAGCCACCCCGCGCGAGCGCATCCTGGACGTAACGGAGCGCCTGTCCCGCCGCGAGCAGAACATCGCGCTCATCGGCATGCCGGGCTCGGGCAAGACCCGCGTGGGCGAGCAGATCGCCCAGCTCACGGGCTGCGAGCACATCGACCTCGATCGCGCCCTCGAGGAGCGCCTGGGCACGCCCTGCGCCGACTATATCGTCGAGCGCGGCGAGGCGGCCTTCCGCGAGCAGGAGACGGCGGCGCTAGCCGACATCTCCAAGCGCAGTGGCCTGGTGCTCTCCACCGGCGGCGGCGTGGTCACGCGCGATGAGAACTATCCGCTGCTGCATCAGAACAGCCAGATTGTGATGCTCAACCGCAAGCTCGACGAACTCGCTCATAAGGGACGCCCCATCACTGCCCGCGATGGCATCGAAAAGCTCGCCGAGCAGCGCATGCCGCGCTACCGCGCCTGGGCCGACCACATCATCGACTCGCGCGACTGCGCAGCCAACACCGCCCGAGCCGTCCTCGACACGCTCCCACCCGCTCTCTAACCAAAACCACCACAAAGGGGACAGGCACCTTTGTGGTGGTTTTTCATTCCGCCTCACCGCCCGACCAACCGCAAAGGAAGCAACCATGAAAGCACTCGTCATCAACGGCCCCAACCTCAACATGCTCGGCATCCGCGAGCCGGGCATCTACGGCAGCGACAACTACGACCGCTTAGTGCAGATCTGCCAGGAAGCAGGGGCCGCGCAGGGGTTTGACGAGGTCGAGGTCTTCCAGTCCAACCACGAGGGCAGCATCGTCGACAAGATCCAGGAGGCCTACGGCAAGGTCGACGGCATCGTCATCAACCCGGCAGCCTACACACATACGAGCGTGGCGATCCTCGACGCCCTCAAGGCCGTCGCTATCCCCGCCGTCGAGGTCCACATCAGCGCCGTCGAGACCCGCGAGGACTTCCGCCAAGTGAGCTACGCACGCCTAGCCTGCTTCGCCACCATCACCGGCGAGGGCCTGCAGGGCTACGCCCACGCGCTGGAGCTGCTGAGGGAGCATCTCGAAAAGTAAAATGCCAACCCCAACAAACAGCAGCGGCTTGCTCGCGCTCGGCTCCAGCAGCACACAAGATGAAAAAAGCCCAGACCACCAAGCGGTCTGGGCTTAATAAACGATGGTGCTCCATGGCGGATTCGAACCGTCGACCTTGGGATTAGAAGTCCCCTGCTCTATCCAACTGAGCTAATGGAGCAAATAACCGCACGCCCAAGCAAGCGCAAGCCTGTCAAGCGCAAGTAATTATAACCTAGTTGAACTGCTCGCGGTACGCCTTGCAGACCTCATCGACCGGGCCGTCCATGCGAAGGTCACCCTTCTCAATCCAAACGGCACGCTGGCAGATGCGCTCAACCTGCTCCATAGAGTGCGAAACGAACAGAACCGTCACGTCGCCGCTCTGGATAAAGTGCTGGATGCGGGCCTCGCACTTCTGCTGGAAGAACACATCACCGACGGACAGCGTCTCGTCAACGATCAGAATATCGGGCTCGGTAATCGTCGCGATTGCAAAGGCGATACGCGCCACCATGCCCGAGGAGAAGTTCTTAAGCGGCATATCGACAAAGTTCTGCAGCTCAGCGAACTCGATAATGCCGTCAAAGTTGGCGTCGATGAACTCCTTGGTATAGCCAAGCAGGGCGCCGTTCAGATATATGTTCTCACGGGCAGTCAGCTCGGGGTCAAAGCCGGCACCAAGCTCAATCAACGGTGCGATATTGCCGTGCACCTTAACGCTGCCCTCGCTAGGCTCAAGCACGCCAGCGATAATCTTGAGCATCGTAGACTTGCCGGAGCCATTGGTGCCGACCAGACCCACGACCTCGCCGCGATGAATATCGAACGAGATGTGCTTAAGCGCCCTAAACTCCTCAAAGAACAGCTCGTGCTTGGCAAGCTTGATGAAGTACTCCTTGAGGTTGGTCAGCGACTCGGACGCCATGTTAAAGATCATGGTGACGTCGTCGACCTCGACAGCCAGAGGCTGCTCGCTGTAATCAACAACAGATTCAGTCATCACAGCACTCCTTAGATGTAGAGGATGAACTTGCGCTCGGACTTATGGAACACGGTGTAGCCAATAACAAGCGCAAGAACCGCCCAAGCGACGCACATACCAAACGTCATAAGCGAGGGCGTAGTCTGGAACAGGAAGATATCGCGCATAAACTGCAGGTAGTTATACATGGGGTTCGCATAGACCAGAATGCGCACGAGATGCGGCATTTGCGCAACGAAGTCGGTCGTCCAGAAGATGGGCGTAATGTAGGTCCAAGCCGTAATGACGACGCTCCACAGATGCATGACATCGCGGAAGAAAACCGTGAGGGCGGAGAGCATCATGCCCAGGCCCATGCAGAAGCACATAAGCAGCAGTAGGCAGACAGGCAGCAGAATAAGGTGCCAAGAAGGCATAACACGGAACCACAGCATAACAATAGCTACGGCGACCAGAGAGAAGGCAAAGTTAACCAGCGAGAAGAGCACCTTCTGCACCGGGAAGACCCAGCGGTGCACCTTAACCTTCTTGAGCAGCGGGGCAGCACCCACGATCGACGTCAGAGCCTGGTTCGTAGACTCGGACATGACGGCAAAGGTGACGTTACCCACGATCAAATACAGCGGGTACATCTCGGGCGTAATCGAGCCATTGCGGCCCTGGGCAAAAATCGTCGAGAACACGATGGCCATGACAATCATCATCAGCAACGGATTGAGCACCGACCATGCGACGCCCAGAACGCTACGGCGATACTTGATCTTAAAATCCTTGGTAACCAGCTGACGAAGGATAAACGCGTCCTTCTCAAATTCGTTCTTAGCAAACGTCGCAGGCAGACTGCGAGTTTCTTGTTGCTTTGTCTGATCCGACACGGATGCAACTCCTTTACTCGTAATCGTTGACAAACGAACAGTATAGACCCGACGGCCATGCAAACGATTCGCGCAACAAAACTGGAGAACTAACCCACATCTTAGGATGACAAGCCCAAACGGCTATACTTGCAAGGATTGAATGTATAAGGAGCATTGAGTGAATTCTGAATCCATCGCCGTCATCATCCCCTGCTACAACGAAGCGCTCACGATTGGTAAGGTCATCGACGACTTTCACCGCGAGCTTCCACAAGCGACGGTCTATGTCTATGACAACAACTCGTCGGACGATACCTCACGCATCGCCACCGAACACGGCGCCACGGTCCGCTTTGAGCCCCGTCAGGGAAAGGGCAACGTCTGCCGCCAGATGTTTCGCGATATCGACGCCGATTGCTACCTGATGGTCGACGGAGACGACACCTACCCCGCCGAGGCGGCCAAAGCCCTCTGCGAGCCCATCCTCAACGGCACGGCCGATATGACCGTAGGCGACCGCCTTTCCAACGGCACCTACGCCGAGGAGAACAAGCGTGCCTTCCACGGCTTTGGCAATAATCTGGTCCGCGCCATGATCAAGTGGATCTATGGCTACAGCTTCGATGACGTCATGACAGGCTACCGCGCCATGAGCCGCCCGTTCGTTAAAACCTTCCCTGTGCTTTCCGAGGGCTTCCAGATCGAAACCGAGCTCTCGATCCATGCCGTCGACCACCGCTGGCGCATCAAAGACGTGCCCATCGAGTACCGCGACCGTCCGGAAGGCTCCGAGTCCAAGCTCAATACCGTGAGCGACGGCATTAAAGTCGTTGCGATGATCGGCACGCTGTTCAAGGACTACCGCCCGCTGAAGTTCTTCAGCCTCGTCGCGCTTCTATTCGCGATTATCGGCCTCGCCCTGGGCATGCCCATCGTTGTCGAATATTTCCAGACCGGCCTGGTCCCGCGCTTCCCCACTGCCATGCTCGCCGCCTCGTTTATGTTCCTCTGTAGTCTGAGCCTTGCGACCGGATTCATCCTGGATTCTGTAGCAAAGGTCGAAAAAAAGCAGTGGGAGGTCAACGTGTACAGCAAATACGCCTACGATGACCAGCCCGGCAAGTCCGCCACCGAGACAAGCGAGAGGTAGATCTTCCGCAGAATACTATTGGCACCACTGCGCAGATAGCCACCAACAAGAAAAGCCGCCGTTAACAAGCGGCGGCTTTTGCTCTCGAAAAGTTAATAGCGGCTAGAGCGTCTTGAGGTACTCCCCCAGCTCTTCCTCCCAGTCGGGCATACGGAAGCCGGCCGACTCGAGCCTGGACAGGTCGAGCGCGGAGTGGACCGGGCGCGGGGCGATGGGGCCCGCGGCGCCGGCGTAGTACTCGGCGGTGCTGACCGGCACGACCCTGTCCCCGTTGCCGTTGGCGGCCTCGAAGACGGCGCGGGCGATGTCGGCCCAGGACCTGACGGCGCCGGAGCCCGTGCAGTTATAGGTGCCGTAGGGGGCGTGCGTCCCCAGCACGTGGAAGATGGCCTCGGCCATGTCGCGCGTGAAGGTCAGGCGGCCCAGCTGGTCGTCGACGACCGTGACCTGCGTGAGCCCGTCCTCGGGGTCGGCGACGCGGTCGGACAGCCCCTTCATGGTCTTGACGAAGTTGTGTCCCTCGCCGATGACCCAGGAGCTGCGCATGACGTAGTGGCGCGGGCACCCGGCCACGGCGATGTCACCGGCGGCCTTGGTCTGGCCGTAGACGGAAAGCGGGCTGAGGGGCTCCTCCTCCGTGTGGACCTGGGCGGTGCCGTCGAAGACGTAGTCGCTGGACACGTGGACGAGGGTGATCCCGTGCCCGGCGCAGGTGCGGGCGAGAAGCGCCGGCCCGGTCGCGTTGGCCTTCCAGGCGGTCACGCGGCCCTCGGGGGTCTCCGCTTTATCCACGGCGGTGTAGGCGCCGCAGTTGATCACGGTGCCGTAGAGCGACCAGTCGTACTGCGCGTAGGCGCCCGGGTCGGACATGTCGAAGGTGTCGATGTCGCAGAAGTCGAAGTCCTTGGCGACGCCGCGCTCCTCGGCGAGTTTGCGCACCGCATGGCCCAGCTGGCCGTTGCAGCCGGTGACGAGCGTCCTCTTGGGCGCCATGGGGACGACGTCCTTCAGCATCGGGTGGTTGAGGTCGGCCTCGGAGACGGTGGCCTCGTCGAGCGGGATGGGCCACTGAATGTTGAGCTCGGGGTCGGCGAGGTTCACGAAGGTGTAGGTCCTCTTGAGCTCCAGCGACCAGTGGGCGTCCACCAAGTAGGTGTAGGCGGTGCCGTCCTCGAGCGCCTGGAAGGAGTTTCCCACGCCGCGCGGGACGTAGATGGCCTTGGAGGGGTCCAGCACGGTCGTGTAGACCTTGCCGTAGGTGGCGCTGCCCTCGCGCAGGTCCACCCAGGCGCCGAAGACCGAGCCGCGCGCCACGGAGATGAACTTGTCCCAGGGCTCGGCGTGGATGCCGCGCGTGACGCCGCGGCTGTCGTTGTAGGAGATGTTGTTCTGGACGACCCTGAGGTCCGGGATGCCCAGGGCGCACATCTTGGCGCGCTGCCAGTTCTCCTTGAACCAGCCGCGCGAGTCGCCGTGGACGGCGAGGTCGACGACCTTGAGGCCCTCGATGCCGGTCTCGGCGACGGAGAGGTCCTTCTCGAATGCGATGTCTGCCATGTGGGAAAAGCTCCTATCGAAGAGATTGGTAAACCGGGGGCGCCCGCGCGGGGACGCAGGG
>CABUDJ010000058.1 GCA_902490325.1 uncultured Collinsella sp.
TCTCCACGGCACGAGCGAGGAAGTTCTCATGGCGGGCGTCGGCCACTTGGAGGGTACGAGCCTGCCGGTGGGCGGCATCTCGACGCATTGCGTGCTCACCGCGCACTCGGGCATGCGCAACCTGAGCATGTTCGACGACATCCATTCGCTGGAGCCCGGCGACCTGGTGCTGCTGCACACCATGAACAAGACGCTCGCCTACAAGATGGTGGACTCCGAGGTGGTGCTGCCCGAGGAGATGGAGTCGCTGACCATCGAGCCCGGCGCCGACAAGGTGACGCTCGTCACCTGCACGCCCTACGGCGTGAACGACCATCGCCTGCTGGTGCATTGCATGCGCACCAAGTACAACAAGAAGGACGTCGACAAGCAAAAGTCGCTGGCCGGCCGCCACTGGGGCAAGCGCGAGTTTGCCGTGCTTATCGTGGTCGTGGCCATTGTGCTGTTGCTGCTGGACATCGTGATCCACGCGGTCCGCAAGCGCCGCAAGGCCAAGGCCTCGGCATAAGACATTCTTCAGAACCACCACAAAGGGGACAGGCACCTTTGTGGTGGTCGGGACTTCCAAACCATCACAACATTCGATGAAAATCGCGATTTTGATGAAAAGCGTCGAATGTTGTGATGCTTTTCGCTGCGGGCGCGACGGTTTTCCTTGTGGGCAGTACGGTTCTCGTTGTGGACGCGACGGTTTTCGCTATGGACGGTGCGGTTTTCGCTACAAAACCGCCAGCCCGCCGCCTGTCAGCCGCCGCCCTCGTTACGTTTTCGCTGCATTTAGGTAAAGCATCTGCTCCAAGCGGCGTTGCCTTGTATACTAGAGCGGTTTAACTGTTATGCGGAAGGGAGCGCCTATGGCACTCAGCGAGAAAGACGTGCGCGGCATCGCCGAGTACGCAAAGATCGCACTGACCGATGACGAGCTCACCCAGATGACGTCCTACCTGAACGACGCCGTCCAGATGCTCGAGCCCGTCCTGCAATATGACTTACCCGACGTGGAGCCCACGTTCCATCCCATCGGAAGCCTGTCCAACGTGATGGGCGATGACCTGCGCGAGCCCGAGCGCGACCTGCCGCTCGACGTTGCGCTCGAAAACGCCGGCAGCGCGCGCGACCGCTACTTCCGCGTGCCGTCCATTTTGGGAGAGGGGGAGAGCGAGTAATGGCGCTAAGCTTCGATTCCCTTACCGCCGCCCAGATCGCCGCGGGCGTTGCCGCCGGCGACTTTACCGCTACCGAGGTGGCCCAGGCCTCCCTTGCCGCTATCGAGGCGCGCGAGGGCGGGGTCCAGGCATTCCTGCAGGTGGTGCCCGAGCTCGCGCTCGAGGCCGCTGCGCGCGTGGATGCCGACCGCGCCGCAGGCAAGCCGCTGCCCCCGCTTGCAGGCGTGCCGCTGGCCATCAAGGACAACATGAACCTCGTGGGCACGCACACTACCTGCGCTTCCCGCATGCTCGAGAACTACCAGAGTGTTTACACCGCCACCTGCGTCCAACGCATGCTCGACGCCGGCTGCTTGCCCATGGGCAAGGCCAACATGGACGAGTTCGCCTTTGGCAGCTCTACCGAGAGCTCGGCGTTCCATCGCACCAACAACCCCTGGGATACCGAGCGCGTGCCCGGCGGCTCCTCGGGCGGCTCCGCTGCAGCCGTCGCCGCGGGCGAAGTCGCGCTCTCACTGGGCTCGGACACCGGCGGCTCCCGGGCGTCAGGACGCAGGTGGCCGCCAGCCGGCGTCGCTGTGCGGCGTGGTGGGCTTTAAGCCCACGTATGGCGCCGTGAGCCGTTACGGCGTGGTTGCCTTTGGCTCGTCGCTCGATCAGGTGGGCCCCTTTGGCCGCACGGTCGAGGATGTCGCGCTGGCCATGAACGCGCTTACCGGCGCGGGCCACGATCCGTACGACTGCACCAGCCAGGATTGCGCCGTCGACTTTACCGAGCATCTCAACGACAGCATAGAGGGCAAGCGCGTGGGCATCATCCCCGCGTTTATGGAGGCCGAGGGCCTGACGCCCGAGGTCAAGGCCGCTGTTCAGTGCGCCGCTCAGGAGCTGCAGAACCAGGGTGCCGAGCTGGTCGAGGTCGACCTGCCGCACCTGGACGCCGCCATCGCCGCATACTACGTCATCGGCCCGGCCGAGGCGTTCTCCAACCTGGCCCGCTTCGACGGCATTCGCTATGGCTATCAGGAGGAGGGCTGCGCCAACCTGTCCGACCAGAGCTCGCTTTCGCGCGCCCACGGCTTTGGCGCCGAGGCCAAGCGCCGTCAGATGCTCGGCGCCTACCTGCTGAGCTCGGGCGTGTACGACAAGTACTACTACGCCGCGCAAAAGGCCCGCACGCTCATCACGCAGGACTACGATGCCGCGTATGCCAAGGTGGACACCATCCTCATGCCCGCCTCGCCGCGCACGGCCTTTAAGTTTGGCGAGATCAGCGACCCAACGCAGATGTACCTCTCCGACCTGTACACCATCTCGCTCAACATTTGCGGCAACGGTGGCATCTCGGTGCCGCTGGGCTTGGGCGAGGATACTCAGTTGCCCGTTTCTGCCCAGCTGGTGGGTCCGGCCTTTAAGGACCGTCAGCTGCTCACGTTTGCCCGCGCCCTGGAGCGCGGCTTTGCCGATGCCGCCACGGGTACGCCCGCACTTTCCGTCGCGCCCGATTTTGCCGGGAAGGGAGGCGAGCTGTAATGAAGGAGCTTTCCGAGGTCCTGCAGGATTGGGAGGCCGTGATCGGTCTGGAGATCCATACCGAGCTCACCGCACTCGATACCAAGATGTTCTGCAACTGCAAGCTCAGCCACGATGACGAGCCCAACGCTAACGTGTGCCCGGTGTGCCTGGGCCTGCCCGGTGCTCTGCCGGTGCCCAACAAGCGCGCCATCGAGAGCATCGTCAAGGCCGGTCTTGCGACCAACTGCGAGATTCAGCGCCACTCGATGTTCTACCGCAAGCACTACTTCTATCCCGATATGGCCAAGAACTTCCAGACCACGCAGGGTCCGGTCGCCTTTGCCATGTACGGCCACCTTGATCTGGATGTGACCGGTCGTGGCGCCGCCGAGCGCCCCGACTGCGCGTTTGGCGAGGCCGAGGCCCAGAGCCTGGCAAGCGCCTCGGCCAACGCCGAGGGCTTGTCCACGTCCATGACGTCGACCATGCGCGAGGGCAACCAGCGCGCCGGCCACCTGGCCAGCTATGACGCGTCCAGCCTGCAGATGCCCGAGCGTCGCGAGGACGGTTCCTACACGGTGCCCATCCGCATCCTGCGCATCCACATGGAGGAGGACGCCGCCAAGATGGTGCACGTGGGCGGTGCTGAGGGCCGCATTACCGCCGCGGCCGAGTCGCTCGTCGACTACAACCGTTGCGGCACGCCGCTCATCGAGCTCGTCACCGAGCCCGATCTGCGTACGCCCGAGGAAGCGCGTCTGTTTATGGAAAAGCTCCGTCGCATCTTTGTGACGCTGGGCATTTCGGACTGCTCCATGGAGAAGGGCTCCATGCGCTGCGACGGCAACGTGTCGCTGCGCCGTCGCGGTGAGACCAAGCTGGGCACCAAGACCGAGCTCAAGAACCTCAACTCGTTTAAGAGTCTGCATGACGGCCTTGCCTACGAGATTTGCCGCCAGGCCGAGGTGCTCGAGGAGGGTGGCATCATCTATCAGGAGACCCGCCACTGGGAGCCCAGCCGCAAGCGCACCGTGGTCATGCGCGTTAAGGAGACGGCCGACGACTATCGTCTGTTCCCCGATCCCGATCTGGCGCCCTTCGATCTGGACGACGAGTTCATCGACCGCTGCCGTGGCGAGATTCCCGAGCTGCCCGATGCCAAGCGCGCCCGTTTTGAGGCCGACTTTGGCATTAAGGCTGCCGATGCCGAGCAAATCGCGGGCGACCCCGAGTTTGCCGACTTCTTTGAGGCCGCTGCTGCCGGTATGGCTGGCAAGGAGGCCCAGACGGTTGCAAACTTGCTGGTCAACGAGATGATCGCCTACCTTAAGGGTGCGGGCGTGTCGCTCGCCGAGTCCGGCATTGCGCCGGCTCAGGTGGCGGCGCTCGCCAAGCTGCTGGCGACCGATGCCATCAGCTCCAACCAGGCTCACGAGGTCTTTGAGGCCATGGCCCAGACCGGCGACGACCCCAACAAGATCGTCGACGAGCGCGGTATGCGTCAGGTGAGCGATGCCGGCGCGCTGCAGCCGATCGTGGACGAGGTGCTGGCAAACTGTGCCGAGCAGGCGCAGCAGTATCGTGACGGCAACCAGAAGGTCATCGGCTTTTTGGTGGGCCAGTGCATGAAGGCGAGCCGCGGCAAGGGCAACCCCAAGCTCTTCAATGAGTTGCTGAGAACGTCGCTCTCGTAAGCGGGAACCCGGGAGCCCCGGCAGGGCGGGTGCTTCCTCAAAATTTCAAACAGTCCTGCGCAAGACGAAGGCCACATTAAGTGGCCTTCTTTGCGTGCGGAACTCATTTTGAGCAAGCACCCGCCCTGCCGGGGCTCCCGGGTTCCGTGACGACTCGGCCGTTCGGGTCAGGCGGGCTGATAGAAAGATGGTGACGGAGGCGCAAGTAGCGCCTCCGTCTTTTGAATGTGATGAAAGTGTGGCGAAACGAGCTTAAAACTTCCGTAAATGTGATAAACATCACGTTTTCCATGGGGTAAAATGTGGCAAATATCACGTTTTCGGAAGTTTCTTTGCGGGAGGTTCGGTCATGCAGCGAGATATCATTGCCAAGCTTAACGCTTGGAAAGCGTCGGAATATCGTAAGCCGCTTATCCTTAAGGGGGCGCGCCAGGTTGGAAAGACGTGGGCGCTTAAGGAGTTCGGCCGAACCTCGTACCTCAATTTTGTGTATCTGACGCTCGAGGAGCCGTCACCTGGGGTACAGAGCGAGTACGCTCAGTTTTTCGAAGGTACGCGCGATCCTCGACGGATCATCTCAAATCTTTCCCTGGCACTTGGACAGCCTATCGATCCCGGCGAAACGCTGCTTATTATTGATGAGATCCAGGATTGTCCTTCTGCAGTCGGCGCCCTTAAATACTTCTGTGACGAGGCCTCCGAGTATCACGTCGCATGCGCAGGGTCTTTGTTGGGCGTTCGCTTGTCCCGTGAGACCAGCGCTTTTCCGGTGGGAAAGGTCGAGTTCATGGAGATGCGCCCCATGAGCTTTTCCGAGTTTCTGAAAGCCGAGGGCGCTGCAAACTACGACGAATACCTTGGCGGCCTGGATCAGATCGAGACAGTGCCCGATTTCTTCCATGTCCGTCTCGTCGAGCATCTTCGTCGTTATTTTGCATGCGGCGGCATGCCAGAGGCTCTTGGCCGGTGGGTGGAGACGGGCGATATCGTTCAGGTCGATAAGGTGTTGTCTGATCTCTTGGATTCCTACGAGCGCGATTTTGCCAAGCATGGTGGCCGTGCGCAGTTCGCCAAGCTTTCGCAAATATGGAACTCGATTCCAGCTCAGTTGGCGCGCGAGAACAAAAAGTTCGTTTGGGGTGCGGTGCGCGAGGGGGCTCGTGCTCGAGAATACGAGGATGCTCTGGAATGGCTTGCCGATGCTGGGCTCATCACGGCGGTTCGCCTTAATGCTGCCGGTGGTGTGCCGCTCTCTGCGTACGATGACCTCAAGGCATTTAAAGTCTACTGTCTTGATGTCGGCTTGCTGCGCCGCATGGCAAGGCTGGATGCGTCCGCTTTTGCCATCTCGGATGCGCTTTTTTCGGAGTTCAAAGGTTCGTTCGCCGAGAACTATGTGCTTCAGGCATTACTTTCACAGTTAGATGCTGCTCCGCGTTATTGGACAAACGAGAAGCCGAAGCACGAAGTCGATTTTTTGATTCAAGTCGGAAACGAAATCGTTCCCGTCGAGGTCAAATCGGGAGAGGTCGTTCATTCCAAGAGCCTTAAGTACTATGCCGACAAGCATGCGGAGACGACTCCATTGAGGGTCCGCTACTCACTTAAGAACCTAAAGCTCGACGACGGGGTGCTCAACATTCCGTTGTATTTGGCTGATCGATCTGTCCCTCTTATCAAAAAGGCGCTTGATTGTGCGCATCTTGACGTTTAGATCCCGGGTGAGCTGACGGGCGGCGGCTAATTAATCGCTCCGTTACGGCCAGGGAGCTTGGGCCTTAGCGATGCTTGCTTCGCCAAGCCGTGGGTGTCATGCCGGTGTATTGTTTGAACGCTTGGGCGAAGGCCGCCTGTTGGGGATAGCCGAGTCGCTCGGCTACTTGGGCTATCGAAAGGGGGCTGTCGGCCAAAAGGTCCTGCGCGCGTTCCATACGATGCCTCCGCATATAGGAGCCCAGTGATTCGCCCGTCTGGACTTTAAAGGTGGCGCAGAGTTTGGAGCGGCTTGTGTAGAGCCGCTCGGCGACCTCGTCCACGCCGATGCGACGCCCCTCGTCAAGGGCGCGCTCGACAGCCAGGATCGCTTCTTCGACAATGTCCAGAGCGGCCTGTGTCCCTTCGGCCTGACGTGCCTGCTTGTGGGCTGTTCGCGCGTACGCCAGCTCGGCAACCATGGTCTCTACGGTACCCTTCATGTAAAGATGCCCGCCCGTGACACGAGCGCGCGTCTCATCGAGGCGGCAGAGTGTCCGATCGATCGCCGATAGCGCTTCTTCGCCCCACGACTCGGCAAAGGCGTCAAAAAGCCCAGCGAATTCGCCGGGGTAGCGGCGTTCGAAATCGTCGAAGTATCTCGGTAGGAATAACACCGAGCGCGAGTGATAGAGCTGTCCGGCGTATAACGGGCTGAGCTCGTTTCCGCAGGTATCCTGGATAAAACTACAAATTGCATTGCTCGGCCACGACCCGCGCAACGGCTTGAGGTTTGCGGGTGTTATGCCTATCTCGGGCATGCAGGTGAGCGTGGCGCTGCTGATTTGGCTCACGCAGGCGTATGGCTCGGGTGTGTATTCAGCCAGGTACATATCGTGCGTCGGGGTGATGAAATGCTCCATGACGATGCAGGCAGGGGAGAGAGGCATGATCCATGCGCGGCCGTGCGCCCGGTCGTTTGCCACCTCGCCGGTAAAGACGGCGCCCTTGCCGGTAAGCTCCAGGCCAAACTGCTCAAACTGCGGTGCGTAGAGCTCGGTTATGTCGGTCGCTGCCTGCCGTATTTGCAAAAGCGTCCCTTTCCTTTGCAGAAACGTCCATGCCTGGCTTGATTGTGAGCCATGGCTAACACGTCAATGATAAGTTCATTACGGTTAACTCTCAAGCCGTTAGAAAGGAATCTCATGGCAAAGGGATCAAAAAAGGAAGGTGGCGGTATCGGCGAGCTGCTTGCTTATGCTGGTGACCGCAAATTCCTAACGTATTTGGGCATGGCGCTCTCGGCGCTCTCGCAGCTGCTGAGCTTTGGCCCGTACGTGTGCATTTGGCTTGTCGAGCGCGATTTGATCGCCGTGGCGCCTAACTGGAGCGAAGCCACCGATATCGCGATGTATGGCTGGTGGGCCGTGGGCTTTGCCCTAGCAAGCATCGTAGCTTATTTCATGGGGCTCATGTGCACGCACCTGTCTGCGTTTCGCTGCGCGTCCAATATCCGCAAGACTACGAGCGAGCACCTGCTTAAGCTGCCGATTGGCTACTTTGACACACACGCCACCGGTGAGCTGCGTCGTGTTGTAGACGGATGCGCCGCCTCCACCGAGACTTTGCTCGCACACATGCTGCCCGATATCGCAGGCGCCGCTGCCATGGTCGTGGGCTTGCTCGTGCTGCTTTTCGCCCTCGATTGGCGCTTGGGCGCGGCATGCCTCATCTCGGTGGCCATTTCGCTTGGCGCCATGGCCGCCATGATGGGCGGCAAAGGCGCCGAGTTCATGAAGGCCTACATGGGAGCGCTGGTCAAGATGAACAAGACCGGCACCGAATACGTACGCGGCATCCCTGTGGTCAAGGTGTTTCAGCAGACGGTCTACTCCTTTAAGGCCTTCCACGATGCGATTGCCGAATACGCCGATATGGCACAAAACTATTCGGGCACGTTCTGTCGAGGCCCGCAAGTGCTCAATCTTACGGCGCTCAACGGCCTCGTGGCATTCTTTTTGCCCGTGGCGTTGCTGCTGGCTCCGGGCGAGACGGATTTTGCGCACTTTTTGACAAACTTCACCTTCTACGCGATTTTTTCGGCCGTGGTGCCCACAGCCATGACCAAGCTTATGTTTGTGGGCGAGGCATCTCAAATGAGTGCCGATTCGCTGGCGCGCATCCGAAGCATCATGGAGTCTGAGCAACTTCTGGTGCCCGCTCAGCCTAAGCGTCCTGTTGGCAGCGATGTGCGCTTTGAGGACGTGAGCTTCACGTACGAGGGTGCCGAAGCACCTGCCGTCAGCCACGTAACCTTTAACGTCCCCGCAGGCAGTACCCTCGCCCTGGTGGGTCCCTCGGGTGGCGGTAAGTCAACCTGCGCAAGCCTGATCCCGCGTTTTTGGGATGTTTCCTCGGGTCGAGTGCTCGTAGGCGGTGTGGACGTTCGCGATATGGATCCGCACGAGCTTATGGACCAGGTCGCCTTCGTGTTCCAGACCAACCAGCTGTTCCGGCAAACACTTGCCGATAACGTGCGCGCCTCCAAGCCTACGGCCACTGACGACGAAGTGCGTGCGGCCCTCTCCGCAGCTCAGTGCGACGACATTGTGGCCAAGCTCCCACAGGGCATCAATACCATGCTCGGCGCCGGCGGAGCATATCTTTCGGGCGGCGAGGTTCAGCGCGTGGCACTCGCCCGCGCGATCCTTAAAGACGCGCCTATCGTGGTGCTCGATGAGGCCACAGCGTTTGCCGACCCCGAGAACGAGGCGCTCATCCAGCGTGCCTTTAGCAAACTGGCGGCGGGTCGCACAGTCATTATGATCGCGCACCGGCTTTCGACCGTGGTGGGGGCCGACAAGATCGTGGTGCTCAACCAAGGTAGCGTGCAGGAGACTGGCGCCCATGCCGAGCTGCTGTCCCAAAACGGTCTATACGCCAAGATGTGGGCCGAATACGAACAGGCCGCGAGCTGGAAGATCACTGCTGCCGCGGATGCCGCCGTCACGAAGGGAGGCGAGGCCTAAATGTTCGCCTCATTCCAAAAGAAGTATTTCCTATCCGATAAAGGCGTCGCCGGCGTAAAACGCGGCATTTTCTGGACCGCGCTCACCAATCTCATTACCATGGCCGGCATGGGCTTATTGTTCCTGGTCATGGCCGGTTTTGTCGAACATCTCGCCACCGGTGCCGACCTGCCGGATGCCCTGCCGATTGTGGGCGGCCTCCTGGTCTTTTTCGTGTTGCTCTTTGCCTCTAACTGGCAGCAGTATTACTACACCTACTGCATCTTTTACGAGGAGTGCGGCAAGCAGCGTATGGAGATTGCCGAGCGCTTGCGCAAGCTGCCGCTGTCGTTTTTTGGCCGTCGTGATCTGGCCGATTTAACCGAGACCATCATGGGCGACGTCCAGGCCATGGAGCACGCCTACAGCCACGTGCTGGGAGAGCTTTGGGGTGCCATCATCGCAAGCGCCATTGTGTTCGTGGCGTCGCTGTTCTTTTGCTGGCAGCTGGCGATCGCGGCGTTTTGGAGCGTGCCCGTGGCCTTTGCCGTGCTGTATCTGACACGCGGCCCCATGACCCCGGTGTTCGACCATGTGCGTGCCGAGAAGGTCAAGGTTACCGAGGCGATCCAGGAGACGCTCGACTGCGTGCGCGAGATCCGCGCCACCAACCAGGAGACTCATTATCTTGAGGGGCTCAACGCCGTGATCGATGCCGAGGAGCGCGAGACCACCAAGGGCGAGCTCGCCAATGGGCTTTTGGTCAACTCCGCCTTTGCCATCCTGCGCCTGGGGATTGCCACCACGTTGGTCACGGGCGCTGCGATGGTCGCCTCCGGCCAGGTCGACTTTTTGATGATGTTTGCCTTCCTGCTTATGGTGAGCCGCATCTATGCGCCCTTTGATCAGGCGCTGATGCTGATGTCCGAGCTGTTTGCCGCCGAGTCGTCGGCCAAGCGCATGCGTTCCATCATGGAAGAGCCCGTGGCGCGGGGCAGCGAGCAGTTTGAGCCCGTAGGCCACGATGTGGTGTTCGATCACGTAGCATTTGGCTATGGTGCGGGCGAGGACGGCCGCGCCGGCGAGAAAGTTCTTACCGATGTGAGCTTTACCGCCAAGGAAGGCGAGGTCACGGCACTGGTCGGTCCTTCGGGCTCCGGTAAGTCCACGGTGAGCCGCCTGGCCGCGCGCTTTTGGGACGCCACCGAAGGCACGGTCACCGTGGGCGGCGTGGATGTTGCGAGCGTGGATCCCGAGGCGCTGCTGCGCGACTACGCCATTGTGTTCCAAGACGTGCTGCTCTTTGACGACACGGTGATGGGAAACATCCGTCTTGGTCGTCGCGATGCCACCGATGAGGAAGTGCTTGCTGCCGCGCGTGCCGCCAACTGCGACGAGTTTGTGAGCCGCATGCCGCAGGGCTACGACACCATGATCGGCGAGAACGGCTCCAAACTCTCCGGTGGCGAGCGCCAGCGCATCTCCATCGCCCGCGCGCTGCTCAAAGATGCGCCCATCGTGCTGTTGGACGAGGCGACGGCGAGCTTAGACGTGGAGAATGAGACCGTGGTGCAACAGGCACTTTCCCGTTTGCTCGCCGGCAAAACGGTCATTGTGATCGCCCATCGCATGCGCACGGTGGAAAATGCCGACAAAATCGTTGTGCTCAAGGATGGTGTGGTTGCCGAGCAGGGCACTCCGGCGCAGCTCAAGGCGGCAGGTGGAGAATTCGCCCGCATGGTTGCGCTACAAAAGGAAGCGGCTGCCTGGCAGCTGTAGGAATGTGACAAAGGGACAATCCCTTTGTCACATTGAGTTCATCCCCATAGTTTCCAAAAAGTTAGCCATTGTGGACCAAATAGTTATACTAAACTATTTTCAAAAGCGTGCTCGAGCAAACTAATGAACTCGGGTGCTAAGGCACCATGCCGCGCTTGTGCGGCAAAAGGGAGAAGCAACATGAAGAAGTCGACGTTTAACACCCTGCTTGTCGGTGGCGGTTTTCTGCTTGGTACGGCCGGCATCAAGCTGCTCACCAGCGCTCCGGTAAAGAACGCCTGCGTGCAGGGCATCGCGTGCGGTATGCGCGTCAAGAACTGCTACCAGGACATGGTCGAGCAGGCCAAGGCCAATGTCGATGACATGGTTGCCGAGGCTGCCTACATCACCCAGAGCGAGGCCGCTGCTGACGAGGCAGCCGAGTAACGCTCCCAGGCACAAACTATGAGATTCTCGGTTATTAGCGAGATCCCCGGCAGGACCCGTCTTCAATTGGCGGGTCCTGTGCCAGAGAGCGATCTCGATGCACTTCTTAAGCTCAGCGGCGATATCGACGGCGTGCACAAGGTACGCGTTTATGGCCGTATTGGCCAGATGGCGCTGGAGTACGACGAGCCGCGCCGCGCGAGCGTGCTCGACGCCTTGGGCGCTCTCGATGCCCAGGCCATTGCCGACGCAAAGACGGGTTACGTGATGCAGCTTGAGCCACGCAAGCACAAGCTCGTCATGGATCTTGCCACACTTATCGGTGCCCACTACGCGCGCCGCTGGTTCCTGCCTACGCCCCTGCGTGCGGTGTTTGTCGTGGCCGGTTACATGGCATTTTTGCGCGCCGCCCTTCATGAGCTGGCGCAGCCGCGCCTGACCGTTCCTGTGCTCGACGCTTCGGCCATCGGCATTTCGTTCGTCAAGCGTGATGTCGACACCGCGGGCCAGACAATGTTCCTGCTCAACGTGGGCGAGCTGCTCGAGGACTACACCCGCGCCATGAGCGAAAACGAGCTCATCAACTCTCTGCTCGATGTGCCCGACAAGGCGCAAAAGGTCGTCGGCGACACCGAGGTGAGCGTTGCCGCGACCGAGCTTGAGCCCGGCGATTTGGTCGCCGTGCGCACTGGCATGTCCATCTGCATTGACGGTGTGGTCGGACAGGGGAGCGCCATGGTCAACCAGGCGACCCTGACCGGCGAGCCGCTGGCCGTCGAGCGCAGCGTGGGCGACGACGTGTTCGCCGGAACCGTCGTGGAGGACGGCAGCATCTTGGTGCGTGTGCGCGCCAATACGGCGCAAACCAAACTGCGCTCGATCGTCTCGCTCGTGCAGACGGCCGACTCGCTCAAGTCCGAGGGCCAGTCGCATATGGAGGACCTTGCCAATAAGATCGTCCCGTGGAACTTCCTGCTTGCGGGCCTGGTTGCGCTTACCACCCGCAGCCTCATCAAGACCTCAGCGGCACTGATGGTCGACTACTCGTGCGCACTCAAGCTCACGGGTTCCGTCGCCGTCATGACTGCCATGAGCGATGCTGCCAAGATGGGTGTTATGGTCAAGGGCGCCAAGTACTTTGAGTCGTTTGCCAAGGCCGACACCATTGTGTTTGATAAGACCGGCACGCTTACCGAGGCGCAGCCGCGTCTTGCCTGCGTGCTCACCACCGATGGTTGGAGCGAGGACGAGATCCTGCGCCTTTCCGCTTGCTTGGAGGAGCATTTTCCGCATCCGGTGGCGCGTGCCGTGGTCAACGCCGCCCGCGAGCGCGGGCTCGAGCACCGCGAGCGCCATGCCGCCGTCGAGTACATTGTGGCGCACGGCATCGCTTCGTCCATTGAAGGGCGTCGCGCCATCATCGGCTCGGCACACTTTGTATTTGAGGATGAGAGCGCGCAGCTCGAGTCCGACATTAAGGAGCAAATCGAGTCCCAGATGCAGGGGCTGTCGCCGCTGTACCTGGCGGTCGATGGCACCGTTGTGGGCGTGCTCGGTATCGAGGACCCGCTTAAGCCCGGGGTCCGCGAGGCCATCGCCGACTTGCACGCGTTGGGCGTTAAGCACGTGGTCATGCTCACGGGCGACTCGGAGCGCACGGCCGAGCGCATTGCTCGCGAGGCGGGTGTCGACGAGTTTAAGGCCGAGCTGTTGCCCGAGGATAAGTACGCCTACGTGGAACAGATCAAGCGCGAGGGGCGCCGTGTTGCCATGGTTGGCGACGGCGTCAACGACTCGCCGGCGCTGGGCCTGGCCGACGTGGGCCTTGCCATGGGCGGCGGAAGCGACATCGCCAAGGAGGTCGCCGACATCATCCTGGCCGATACGGACCTCGCGGCGATCGTGCGCCTGCGCCGCATGAGCCAGGGGCTCATCGACCGTCTGACGAGTTCGTATTCCAAGGTGATGCTCACCAACTCGGCGCTTTTGGCGCTCGGCATTACCGGCGCAATTACCCCGCAGACGTCGTCGCTGCTGCACAATGGCTCAACGATCGTCTACAGTCTTAACAACGCGAAAGCGTATCTACGCTAACGGGCGTGTTCACCCACGTTATCTGGCCCGCCGACCTTAGCCACAACCTTTTTG
>CABUDJ010000059.1 GCA_902490325.1 uncultured Collinsella sp.
ACGGCTTTACGAGGGGCCCCAGGTTGGCGCGCCTGCCTGTCGGGTGCCGTGCCCCACCACTACACCGGCACGTTCTTTGGGTCCGTCATGGTTGACGGCCACGACACCTGCGAGGTCTCGCTGACCGACGTGTCGCAAATCGTCGGCAGTGTGCTGCAGGATATCGACACGCAGATGGTCGCTTCGGTCGTCGAGGACGAGATGCTCTTTGGCCTCGAGAACTTTGGCGTTCCCCACGACCAGATCGAGCAGCGCGTGAGCGAAACGCTCGAGACCGTCGGCATCAGCGACCTGCGCGACCGCGAGATCGCCACCCTCTCGGGCGGACAGAAGCAAAAGGTAGCCATCGCCGCCATCCTCGCCATGCGTCCGCGCGTCTTGGTTCTCGACGAGCCCACCGCGGCACTCGACCCCGCCAGCTCCACGTTGGTCTTCGAGACGCTGCGTAAGGCAAACCGCACACTTGGAATCACCATCGTCGTCGTTGAGCAAAAGGTCGCCCTGCTCTCGGAGTACTGCAACCGCGTGCTCGTGCTCAACCATGGCGAAATCGCGCTGCAGGGCGAGCCACACGAGGTCTTCGCGCATACCGACGAGCTTCGTGCCATCGGCGTCGACTGCCCTCGCGTCACGCGTATCTTCAATAGCCTCGAAACCGATGGTCTAGTAAGCGGTACCCCTTGCTTGGATGTCGATGAGGCCGAGTGCCTGATTTCGGGCATCGTCGACCCCGCACGCGCGGCTATCGAAGCCCAGGCGCCCGCCGGTTCCCCGCATGCACCGTCGTTGCGCCCTCATGCCAAGGACGCCGAACCCGTACTCACCTTCGACCATGTTGAGTTTGCCTATCCCAATGGCGGAGCCGCCGTACACGACCTTAGCCTGACGCTCTATCCTGGCGAGCTCGTGGGCATCGTCGGCCAAAACGGTGCCGGCAAGACCACGCTCACCAAGCTGCTCACGGGTCTGCTCAAGCCCGCCTCGGGCAGCGTGCGCGTCACGGGACTGGATACCGCAACCGTCCCCACGAGCCGCATTGCCCGCGAGGTCGCAACCCTCTTCCAAAACCCTGACCGTCAAATCTGCAAGGACACCGTGCTCGACGAGGTCGCCTTTGGCTTGGAGCTTGGCGGCATGGACCGCGCCGAGGCTCTGCGTCGTGCCCAACTCGTCATCGACCGCTTTGGCTTGCCGGCCGACGAGGCGCCTTTCTCGCTTTCGCGCGGCCAGCGACAAATGGTGGCACTCGCCTCCGTCGTGGTCGTAGAGCCCAAAATCGTGGTGCTCGACGAGCCCACGAGCGGCCTTGATTACCGCGAGTGTATGACCGTCATGGAAGCGGTGCGTACCATGGCCGAGCGTGGCTGCGCCGTAATCATGGTCTGCCACGACATGGAAGTCGTCTCCGACTTTGCCGAGCGCATCGTAGTAATGGCCGACGGCCGCATCCTCGATCGCGGCCGCACGCACGAGCTGTTCTCGAACATCGAACTCATGCAGCATGCCTACGTTGAGCCGCCCCAGGTCATCGAACTCTCGCGCCGTCTGGCATCTTCCGTCTCGCCCGCTTTTGCGCAGGTGAGCGAGGTCACCGATGTCGTTCGAATTACCAAGGAGATGGTCCACCGTGGTTAACGTCATCGACTACATGCCGGGCGATACGCTGCTGCATCGCCTGAATCCCGTCGTCAAACTGGGCCTCGCCGCCGCCATCATCGTCGGCATCTTTTTGTCCGACACCTACGTGGCGCTGCTGGGCTTTCTGGCGCTCACGCTCGCACTGGGAGCTTACGCCGGCGTCGTCGACCGTCTGTTCTCGCTGCTCAAGTTGCTGATTCCGCTCGCGCTTATCATGCTGATGCTCCAGCTGGCCTTTATGCGCGATGGCAACGTGGTGTGGGGTTTTATCACCGACACGGGCCTCATCACAGGATCGAAGGCCTGCCTGCGCCTGCTGGGTGTGGCGTTACCACTCATCCTCATGCTCATGGTGACCAAGCTCAACGACCTTGCCAACGCCTGCGTCGAGGTGCTGCATGTGCCGTATCGCTATGCCTTCACCTTTACCACGGCGCTGCGCTTTGTACCGGTGTTTGGTCAGGAGATGAATGCCATCATGGAGGCGCAGACCGCACGCGGCGTCGAGTACGATACCAAGAACCCCATCAAGAAGCTTAAGCTCATGCTGCCACTGTGCGTGCCACTGCTCATCTCGAGCGTGGGCAAGACCGATGCCACAGCCTTGGCGGCAGAACAGCGCGGCTTCTATCTGCGCACACGCGCCAGCTCGTACAAGCGCTATCCCATCAAGGGTCTGGACATCGCCGTGCTCATCGTCAGCATCGCCCTCATCGCCATCGGCTTCCTGTTCTAGTTCACCACCGACAGCAACCACCCAACGCAAAAGGCCTCGGCTCGCACCAAACGAGCCGAGGCCTTTACTGTTTCCCCAGATAATACCTACCAAAAATAAACCTGTCCCTTTTTGGCAGATCGAGGGCTATTGGCGGTAGGGGGCGCCGCTGCGGATGACGGATTCGCGCACTAAGACGTCCATGGCGTCGAGGGTAATCTCGGGCATCTCGCGGTATTTCTGCAGCACCGAGAGCTCGGTGCAGGCCAGAATGACGCGGTCGCAGCCGCTACGGGCGAACTCCCACATCACGCGGTCGAACTTATCCATATCGGGCTCACGTCCGGCCTTCACGTCATCGTAGATAAGCGACATCACATCGTTCTGACGTTTCTCGCTGGGATAGACAACCTCAACACCCGCAGCCTTACATTCGCGTCCGTAGACGCCCGCGCCCACGGTTCCATCGGTTCCCATAATGCCAATCTTGTGCACCGGCTCGGCCGGCATACTCAGGTTGGGGTCGAACTCGCACTCCCCCATCACCGCACCCGCAAGGGCATAGCGCACCGACTCACGCGGCATGTGGATAATCGGCACCTTCGTAAACGACTGGATCTGGTCGTAGAAGTAGTGCGACGTGTTGCAGGGAATGGCAATGTGCGCACAGCCCAGCGACTCGAGTGCCTGGGCACACTCTTTCATGGTCGCCAGCAGCTTGGCATGCTCGCCGGTCTTAATGGCCAACGTGCGGTCGGGCATGGTCGACTTGGAGAGCACCACCATGTCGATATGTTCCTGATCGCAGGCAGCAGCCGTATGACGCACCACCTGGTCGTAGTAATACGACGTGGCCTCGGCGCCCATGCCGCCGATAACTCCCAGCTTTTCCATCGCCGCCTCCTTGGTGACGCTTGCGCAATTGCGCGTATCATACCCGCGCCCGCCCGATGCAAACCGGACGGGCGCCGCGCTCATCTACTTGTAATACGTCTTGAACAGCTTAAAGTGGCGCAGCTTGGTGTGCCACATGCGCAGCCAGCGGTTAAAGACAAAGTCGCCCTTCATAAACGAAGGGTCGGCGCCCTTGCCTTCCTTGTCCAGCCGATGCACCTTAGCGCGCAGCTCGGGATCCTTGACGTACTTGTCGACGACGCCCATGGGAACGACCATCCACAGGGCCTCGTCCTGCGCCGTCACAAACTCCGGCTCAAACGGGCGGTTGAACACATACTCGTCCACCACATACTTGGCAACGTTAAAGCCGCTGTTGGTAACGTAGTAGTTGCTGCGGCCCTGGCGCGTGTTGAAATCGAAGAACTTAAACGAGCCGTCGCGCTCGTCGTACTTTACGTCAAAGTTGGAATAGCCCACAAAGTGAAGGTCCTCGAGCAACTTGCGCACGCCGCCCATGAGCTCGTCGTTGGGCTCGGTAATGATACAGGCATGGTTGCCGACACCGTGGGGCTGATGCTCCTCGAGCAGCACATGGCCCAGGCACATCATGCGGACCTTACCGTTGCGGTCGGAATAGCTGGTGAGCACGCGCATGTACTCGTCGTTGCCGGGCACGCGATCCTGCAAGATCAGGTCGTCGGTGTAGCCGCTGGCATACGAATCGCGAATGACCTGTTCCAGCTCGGCGCGGTCGGCAATCTCATAGGCCTTCTTCTGGCCCTCGAACTCATGCTGCCACCACATGATGCCGTCAGAAGGCTTCAGAATCATCGGGTAAGGAAAATCGATCTGGTCGAGCACTTCGGCAGGCGCCTCACCCTGGGCATTGAGCATCGCCTTGGTAAAGGTAAACGTGTGCGGATAGGGCACGCCATGCTTCTCGCACAGCTCGTAGAAGATCTCCTTCTTCTGGCACTGCTCGAGCATGCTGTAGGGCGCGTAGGGAGCGACGATGTTATCCGCCAGCTCATGAGCATCCTTGGCTTGAGCCACGAGAGCGACATAGTTGTCGCCACAGCCCACAAGGACAATAGTCTTGTCGGCATGCGCTTGGGCAATGCCGTTGACGGTTTTGAGCATCACGGGCATGGTGTCGATATCCACGTTGGGCGTGTAGTCGATAATCTGGCTGCGGTACGCGGGACCCGTCTGATACTTGCCAAAGACCAGACTCTTGACCTGGTACTCCTCGTAGAAGGCGCGCGCCACCGAATAGGCGTTGATGTCGCCACCAAGCAGCACGGGAATGAACTCGCGCTCTGTAAATTGCAATGCCATGGAAACTTCCTATCATGAACTGCCCACACAACGGGCGGTCTTTGCGCAACTGATTTATTCTAGCGCGCCAAGCCGCCGGCGCCCAAAGCTCCACCGTATCTATGGCAATCGACGTATTCGTCCAGCACGAAGACGGCGCCCACCGTTGTATGACAATGGGCAATGAACCTACCGTTGTTGTAGGATTCAGCGTATTGACATCTTCGAGCGAAAGGCGCACACGTGCCCCAAGACCATCCGACCGATAATCCCATCCTCAATGCCGCGAAGCGCGAGCTGGAGGAACGCGCACAATCGGCCGTTCCCCTACGAACGGCAAACGATGCTTACAACGGGCCTGCCCGCATCGTCTCAATCAACACGTCGGCGCACAAGGGCACGCGCAAGTCGCCCGTCGCCGATGGACACGACACCGTTATAGAGCAATTTGGCCTCGCCACCGATGCGCACGCCGGGCATTGGCACCGCCAGGTCTCTTTTTTAGCCGCGGAGTCCATCCAGACGGCGCAGGCACGCGGGCTCGACGTACACGAGGGTGACTTTGGGGAGAACTTCACAACCCGGGGCATCAACCTGCTCTCGCTCCCCTTGGGCACGCAGCTCAAGCTTGGCAGCGAGGTGCTTGTCGAAATCAGCCAAATCGGCAAGGCCTGCCACACACGCTGCGCCATCTACTATCTCGCCGGCGACTGCATCTTTCCCCACGAGGGCGTTTTCGGCGTGGTACTAAAGGGCGGAGAGGTCTACGCCGGCGACGATATCCAGGTAATCAAACTCGGCGACGGCACCTGTTCGTTCACCCCCGCCGAGGCCCTCGAAGAGATTGAGCAGGCTCGCCAGAAGGGCACGCTGTAGTTATAAAACCCCACGTTGAGATGGCTTTTACAGCCCAAAACTCCTCTCAAACAGGGCTCTGTAACGTTAAAGTTGAACTCTATGGTTTCTCAACAATTCATCATAACTGCAGGTCAAAGCCAAAGCCTCAAGTTCAACTTGACCCTTTGGGACCTTTAAGGTTCAAGTTGAGGTCGAAAGCAGTAGTAGAATACCGTTCGAACCATAACCTACGATTGATTGCAGAGGGACTGGATGCAGCATTCGAATCATCGCACCGCAGCGCTCATTGCGTCGAAGCCGGCTCGTATCATCACGAGCGCCGCGCTCGCCGTTGCGCTGACGGCCACGCCGATGCTCTCCCCCGTTGCGGCGTATGCCGCCTCGCAGGCAACGCAGGACCAGCTTTCCGCAGCCCAGCAGAAGATCGAAGCCGCCACGAGCGCCTACAACGACGCCCGCACCAAACTCGATGACCTGCAAAAGCAGATTGACTCTAATGAGGCAAGCATCGAGGAAATCGAGGCCAAGCTTCCCGAGCAGCAGGCCAAGGCAAGCTCCGCCATGCGCGATCTGTACAAGTATCAGAAGGGCACCAATCCCATCGTGAGCTTCCTGGTCAACGCACAGAGCCTGGGTGAGTTCATCACGACCTGCAAATACACCAACCAGATCACGAGCTCGAGCGTCGACGAGATCGAACAGCTCAATAACATGCAAACCGAACTCGAGCAGAACAAGGCTGAGCTCCAGCAGGCCAAGTCTCAGCTTGAGGCAGAGCAGAAAAACGCCGAGGATGCGCTGGCACAGGCCCAGCAGCTCCGCAGCGAGGCACAGGCAAAAGCCGAGCAGGAAAATGCCGCCGAGCTCGCCAAGCTTGAGGCCGATAAGGCCGCTGCTGCCGAGAAGCTCTCGGGCGAGGGCGTAAGCGGCAGCAATTCCAGCAGTCAGGCCACCAACACCAACACCACCATCGACACCACGGTGAACAACGCCAATACCGGTAACTCCGATTACGATACGTTCATCAACGAGTGGACGAGCCGCATCGACAATTATCTTGCCGGCTCCCCCATGGCAGGCCAGGGCTATAACTTTGCCGTCGCCGCTTGGAATACCGGTGTCGACCCCCGTTGGTCCCCCGCCATCGCCTGCATCGAGAGCACCAAGGGCACTTATTGCGCCAATTCTTACAACGCCTGGGGCTGGAGTGCACGTGGCGGCGGCTGGCGCAGCTTTGGCAGCTGGAGCGAGGGCATCTCCGCTCACGTTGCCTATCTGGGCGCCAACTACGGCTCCACCCTTACCCCGGCAGCGGCCAAAAAGTACTGCCCGCCCACGTGGCAGGATTGGTACAACAAGGTCGCCGCTCAGATGAACCGCATCTAAGCTCAACTGCAAAGGGCCCCAAACGGGGCCCTTTTCTTTTAGGTGGCGGAGGTGTCGACGACACCAGTCGCATTGGCGACCGCAACTATGACGATCATGCATAGGAGCAGCACACCCAATGCCTTGAGCCAGAGTTTCGCGAGCTTCTTGCCGCGATAGCTGTCGAGCAGTGCGAATCGTCGACGAAGACGGCGCTTATCGAGCAGCGCAAAATGCATAAGCACCATAAGGACATCGACAAAGAAAAAATACTCGATTATGAGAAACCACATCGGGTAGCTTTGATTTGCTCCCGTGGGATGAAAAACGGCAAAGTAGCTTCCGGCAAAGAATACAAGCAGCGAGAGGCAGACAAGCGTATTCCAAATGCGTCCCAGAGGTTCCGGAATGCGAGAAAGCAGACCGAATACAGCGGAGGTGGCAGGCTTAGGAAGCTCTGCGGAGCCCTGGAGCCCTTGGGGCGTTAACACCGTCTCCGAGGCCGGAGTACAAACAGGCACAGGCGCAGGAGGTCGCACAGGGCAACTCAGGTCGTATGCCGCGCGCGTCGCCCGTCCCAATGCCTCCGCACTCGCAAAACGCTTGGCCGGATCGAGCGCCATCGTCATGCAAATGACATCGGTCAGAGAAGCAGGGATGTCGCGCATCTCGCATTGTTCGCGCATGTCGAGCCCCGGTTTTGGATCGACCCCCGTCAGGCAAAAGAAGAGAAGCGCGCCAAGTGCATACACATCGCTGCGCACGCTCGTCTGCCCAAACCCATACTGCTCGGGCGGCGCGTAGGGCCGCGTGCCAAACTTGACGGTATCGGCATCGGCGCCGTCGCGCCATACGCGAGCGATCCCCAAGTCGATAATCACCAGCGATGAAAATGTCAGGCCGTCATCAGGCGTATAGTTGGCACCTGTCACGATGATATTCGACGGCTTGAGGTCACGATGGATCACCGGCGCCGACGTCTCCCCCGCTATTGCAAAACCGGCGTGGAGCTCGCCCACGGCATCGCATAGGGCAGGATACAATTCACGCGCATAATCGGGGGTGGCTCCCAGACGGTCCACCAGCGCCCCGAGCGTCTCCCCTTCGATGTATTCCATAACCACGTTGAGCTCGTCGCCCACACGACGACAATCGACGATTCTGGGCAGGTGCTCAAAACGCCTGCCTGCCCGCTGAGCGGCAAACAGACGCTCGTATGCCCCGCCGATTTGAGCCGAAGCATCGATGCGTTTACGGACAAAGGGGCCGAGCGAACCACCGCCGGTTCCTTCAAAGTACACGAGCTCGGTTGCTTCAACGGACGAGCGCTTAAGTACACGCTCCACGCGATAGCTGTCGTCGCGATCGAGCGACGCCAGGTGCTCGGCAAGCGCTGCGGTCAGCTCGTCATCGGAATATGTTGGGCTCTGAGTATCCATAGTCTCCATCATAGCGCAGGGCGCAGACGCCCCATGGCATCCGCGCCCCGTTCGTTTGCATCGATGTTCGACAGCTCTACCGGCTCAGATATCAGCCGCTAACTCACCGTCTCCTCGCCAAAGCGATACAGTTCCTCGTTGACCTTTTGGAGACTGCACCCGCGATCGATGCAAAAGATGATAATCGCATCGCGGCGGTCCTTGCAGTTAAGGACGCTTACCCCGGCAGCCGTCAGCGCACGGTTGGTCTCTTTGAGCGTCAGCGCCATCGCAAAGGCAATCTGCAGCACCTTATTGCGACTCGGATGACGCGCACCGGTAAAGATCTGATAGCCAAAGGTCTCATTGAGATCAGCCATACGGACCACGCGCGAGCGCTCCAAGCCCTTTTCCTGCAGTAGCTGCTTCAGGTAGTCCGAAAGCGACGGGGCGGCAAAGTCGTGCTCCCTGATATAGCCATCGATGTTCGGCGCATCGAGAAGCTCATTGAGCAACTCCTCGGTCAGCTTTTTATCGGACATACGACTTCACCTCCCCCAGTGCATGCAACATGCTAGAAACCGCTTACGTCCGAACGCTCCCAGCTAGCAACCTGGTCGGGAGACACCGTACCCAGCGCCTCGAACTTCCAGGAGCCGCCCGCCTTCAGATGATTGGTGTTTGCAAGAGCCGTTCCAACCTGGTTGCCATCGGCATCATACAGAACATATTCAATCTGAATGTAGCTCTTTTCCTTGTCCGTGTTATTGGTCAGGGTGCCCGTGATCTTATAGGTAAACTGATTGGAAGTGTCTTCAGCCTCGTCAGCAATGGTATACGGTTCTTGCGGTTCTTTTTGCTCCTCAGCCTGCCGTGTCGTCTCGGCAGGTTTTGCCGAATCGCTCGCAGACGAATCGGTTGAGTTGCCGCCCATAGAGCCCACGGCACCGACAATAACCAGCACCACGATGATGCCTAGGACAATCTTGCCGATTGGCTTCTTTCCCTCTTTTGCCATTATTCATCCTTCCTACGATCCGGCTACCGTGCCGGTACACAGCACATCGTAGGAAGGATTGAACTTGAATTCATTAGCTGAGAGCTAAGGCTGCGGTAAACGACCAATGCAGTTATCCAAACGCCGAGCAAACGCACTGCGCGCGACCGTCTGCTGGCAGTGCATCAACCCACCGTGACGGATTCCCCGGTAAAGGCACTGATCATCAACAGGACAAAGAAAACAAGGTAGCTGGCACTCAGCAGGTACGCAATGATCAGAAAGACGACCCAGCCGACATTGGTTTTACCGTCGGCACGGCGTTGCTCGCGATTGCGGCAGAGCCAAATCGTCACGCCGATGGCAGTGATAAACAGCACGAGCGCCGCCGCGGCAAGCCCGGCAAGCGCAAACATCACGCCAATGCTCACAGCAATAACCGGAAGCAGCAGCAAACCGCACCCGCATCCACCCGGACTATATACGGCAGACTGTCGGCGTCGCCTCATCGCCGCGCCACCCCCATCATCTTTGAGCACTACAGTGCGATAGCCTGCTGAACAGGAACGATCTTGTCGAGTTCCGGTTCGATCCGCCTTTTCTCGGCCTCAAGGTCAAACGCCACCTGAGCGCGCAGCCAATAACCATCCGTCAGGCCAAAATAACGGCAAAGACGGAGGTCGGTGTCGGCCGTCACGCGACGTTTTCCCAAGACAATCTGCCCGATACGCTGAGCCGGAATCCCAGTCTCTTTCGCAAGGCGATATTGAGAAATGCCCATGGGAACAAGAAACTCCTCTTTGAGAAGCTCACCAGGAGTCACCGGCGACAGCAAATCGGCCGAAGTCTCATCACTTGTGATAATCGACGATTTCGACATTCCAAGCCATCTCCTGTCTCCACTCAAAACAGACCCGATAGCGCTCGTTAACACGGATGCTATATTGACCGGCACGATCGCCCTTCAAAGCTTCCAGGCGGTTGCCCGGTGGAACGCGAAGATCATCAAGCGAAGCACAAACCTGCAGTTGGCGAATCTTCCTCAACGCAACACGCTCAAAGGGCACGAACCTCCTGACCCGCACACCCATGGCAAAGCGTTCGGTATCCTCATCTTTATACGATGCAATCATAGTATCGCCTTACGTTAGTAACGTCAAACGTTTCTATAGACTTACATCTCTATTATATCGTACGTTTGTTCGTGTTTTCTAGAACAAATAGTCCTTTGCGCCTTAGTCAAGCAAAAGCAATCGTTTGTAGACATCGAGGCCTTTGAGAAGAATCTCCTCGTCAAAGAGCATGGTATCGGTATGCAGAGCGCTCATCGCATAGGCTGGGCAGTCATCAGCGTCGATCGGGTTTTCTTGTCCTTCTGGCACGCCCGTGCCCAGCAAGAAGAACACGCCCGGCAGATGGCGCTGATAGAAAGCAAAGTCCTCGGCAATTAACAGCGGCTCGTCCACAAGTTGCAGCTCGGGCAAGGCAGGCGCAATGTGGGCAAACAACTCGGGGTCGTTATCGACTGGCGGATAGCCCTCGGCAAAGTCGAGATCGTACGTACAGCCCGTTGCGGTGCACGCCTCGTCGAGCGCACGGCGTACGCCCTCGCGCGCACGGTCGAACATGGCGTCCGTAAACACACGCAAGCTACCGGCAACATGGGCCTCCCCCGCCACCGCATTGCAGACGGTGCCGGCCTGCAGCAGGCCAAACTTACCGATGCAGGGCTCATCGGCACCCAGCTCGTCCATCAGCTCGCGCTCGGCAACCAGGAACTTTGCCGCCGCCAGCGCTGCGTCATGTGATTCCTCGACTGGAACGCCGTAGGTCTTGGCGATATGGATGCTCGTGCCATGGATATGAATGTGCGTCTCGCTCGAGCGCGCCAGCAGCGGACCGGGACAGCTCGCCAGCGTACCGGCAGGAAGATCGGGCCACACGTGAAAGCCAAAGATGCGGTCGACCCCGTAGCGCTCGAACACGCCGCTCTCGCATACCGTCTTAGCGCCACCGGTTGTTTCCTCGGCCGGCTGGAACACAAAAAGCACGTTGCGCTTAATAACGCCCGGCTGCTCACGAATCGTACGGTCGACAAAAGTTGCCGCCGCGAGGGCCATAGCCATGTGCCCGTCGTGGCCGCACGCGTGCATCTTGCCGGGATGCGTCGAGGCAAAAGCGGCGCCCGTCGTCTCCGCAATAGGCAACGCATCCATATCGGCACGAATCGCCGTGGCATGCGAGGCACCCGTGCCAGCGTCGAAGAAAGCGCACACGCAACTAGGGCACGGATGGATCACCTCGCAGGCAAGCGGAGCGAGCACGCCCTCGATATAGGCGATAGTTTGCGGAAGATCGAAGTCGAGCTCCGGAATGCGATGCAGGTCGCGACGATAGCGACGGAGTTCTTGGAGCTCGGTCATGGGGATTCCTTTCATGGGGCAACTCAGTTGTCACCTATTGTGACGCAGGATTGTGGCGCCCTCGTTTCTAGCATGATGCTGCATTTTTTAAACGTTATATACGAATACTCTTGTTTGGTAAAGTGCAACGTGGTAGGGTCTTTACCACTTGATAGAGGCGCGGGCACGAAGAGCCGCGGGCGAGTCGGCAGACTTTGACCCCGCGGGGAGGCGAAACCCGCCGAACTGGGTTTTTCGGGCACGAACAGCCTGGTGGGCCTGCGGGAAACACTCGCAGGACTGTCTGCAGCAATGCGGGAGCGCTATCCGGACATTGGGTCCACGCTATGCGGATTCGATGCGCAGATGGCGCCGTCTGGATAGCGAGGTTTACGGGACATGGCATTGACCCCCAACGAGGCATATGCGGCCAAGCAGCCGTTTGTGGACAAGGAGACACTCGAGCATATCGTCGAGCAGTTCCCCACGCCGTTTCATCTATACGACGAGGCGGGTATCCGCCGCAACATGCAAGAAGTGCGCGACGCCTTTGCGTGGAACCCGGGGTTTAAGGAGTACTTTGCCGTCAAGGCCAACCCCAACCCGGCCCTTATCTCAATTCTCAACGAATACGGCTGCGGCTGCGATTGCTCGAGCTATACCGAGCTCATGATCGCCCGCTCGCTGGGCATCACCGGCCATGACATCATGTTCTCGTCCAACGACACGCCGGCGGCAGACTTTGAGCTTGCCGACAAGTTGGGCGCCATCGTCAACTTCGACGATATCAGCCACATTGAGTTTTACGAGCGCGTCGCGGGACCCATCCCCAAGACGGTGAGCTGCCGTTTTAACCCGGGCGGCCTGTTCCAGCTTTCCAACGGCATTATGGACAACCCGGGCGATTCCAAGTACGGCATGACCACCGAGCAGCTCTTTGATGCCTTCCGCATGCTCAAGGCCAAGGGCGCCGAGGACTTTGGCATCCATGCCTTCCTTGCCAGCAACACCGTCACCAACGATTACTACCCCAAGCTCGCGCGAATCCTCTTTGAACTTGCCGTGCGCCTGGAGCGCGAGACCGGTGCACATGTCGCCTTTATCAATCTGTCCGGCGGTGTGGGTATCCCCTACCTGCCCGAGCAGCAGGCCAATGACATCCACGCCATCGGCGAGGGTGTACACGCGGCCTACGACGAGATCCTGGTTCCCGCCGGCATGGGCGATGTGGCGATCTGCACCGAGATGGGCCGCTTTATGATGGGCCCCTACGGGTGCCTGGTCACCAAGGCCATTCACGAAAAGCGGATCTACAAAGACTATATCGGCGTGGACGCAAGTGCCGTCGACCTCATTCGTCCTGCCATGTATGGCGCTTACCACCACGTTACAGTGATGGGCCAGCCGGGCAGCTC
>CABUDJ010000060.1 GCA_902490325.1 uncultured Collinsella sp.
CGTAGTGAGCCGCATCGGCTTGCCGTCGAGCGCACGGCCGAGGTGCTCGGTCGCGGCGGTCTGGCGCTGATCCCGACCGAGACGGTCTACGGTGTCGCCGTGGCGGCTAATGCCTTCTCGGATGCAATTCCTCAAGATACAAGTGGGCCCAAGCCGTGGCCGCGCGACCCGCAGGCTGCCGTCAACGGTGCCGCGGTCCCCGCACTCGGTACCGGCTATCGCCGCATCTTTACCCTTAAGCAGCGCGAACTCACCCAAACGGTCGCCTGGCTGGTTGATAATGCCGAAGCGCTCGACCGCTATGGCGTGGATATCCCGGAAGATGCCCGCGTACTCGCGCGACGATGCTGGCCGGGAGCCCTGACTATCGTGGTCAAGGCGGCCCCCTGCGTGCCGACCTTTATGCGTGCCGCCGACGACACGGTGGCTCTTCGCGCGTCGGCCTCGCCTGTGGTCCAAGCGCTCATCCGCGCCTGCGGCAGTCCCCTTGCCTGTACGAGCGCCAACACGCACGGCGCACCCTCGCCGGCAAGCTTTGCCGCCGTCGAGGGCCGCATCCTGGAGGGGGTCGATGTTGCCGTCGACGCCGGTGAGACCCCGTGTCGCGACGCCTCGACCATCGTGTCGTTCCAGCACGGCGGGCTCCAGATCCTGCGCCAAGGCGCACTTCCCGCATCAGAGATCGAGCGGGTCCTGTCCGACCCGATGCAATAGAAAGGTGTAAGCGATGTCGTTGAATCTGGGCAGCCTGGGCATGGAAGATGCCTCGTTTGACTTTGGCGGTTCCTACATCATGGCGCTCGACTGCGGCACCACCTCGGTACTTGCGACCATCGTCGACGAGTACGGATGCATCGTCGCGCAGGCACGTCGCAGCGTCAAAACCAGCTTCCCACGTCCCGGTTGGGTAGAGCAAGACCCCATGACGGTCCTTGCCAGCCAGATCGCCGTCATGATGGAAGTCCAGTTTAAGAGCGGTATCCACTCCGACCGCATTGCCGCCATCGGCATCTCCAACCAGCGCGAGACCACGGTGGTCTGGGACCGCGTGAGCGGCCAGCCCATCTATAACGCCATCGTATGGCAGTGCCGCCGTACCGCGCCGGCGATCGACGCGTTGGTTGAACAGGGTTGCGAGGAGCTGGTGCGCTCCCGCACGGGACTCACGCTTGACCCGTATTTCTCGGCCTCCAAGGTGCAGTGGATTCTCGACAACGTCGACGGCGCACGCGAGAGCGCGGCGGCGGGCGACCTCATGTTTGGCACCATCGACACCTGGCTCATCTACAACCTCACCGGCGGCCAGGTCTTTGCCACCGACTACACCAATGCCAGCCGCACGGCACTCTTTAATATCCATACGCTCGATTGGGACGACGACCTGCTGGCGCTCTTTGACGTCCCACGTTCCATGATGCCCGAGGTTCGCTGGAGCTCGGGCGACTACGGCCGCGTCGCGAGCGACATCATGACCAACATGCCGCCCATCATGGGCGTGGCGGGTGACCAACAGGCGTCGCTGTTCGGCCACTGCTGCTTCCATCCCGGCCAGACCAAAAACACCTATGGCACGGGCTGCTTTATGCTCATGAACACCGGCGACGAGATCGTCGAATCCAAGAATGGCCTGGTCTCCACCATCGGTATCGCTGCGGACGGCAAAGTCAGCTATGCGCTCGAGGGCTCTATTTTTGCCGCCGGCTCAACGATGAATTGGCTTCGCAACAACATGGGCATCATCTCGAGCGTGAGCGAATCGGCGCAGCTCGCCGCTTCGATCAACGACAACGAGGGCTGTTACTTCGTCCCCGCCTTTGCGGGCTTGGGCGCCCCCTGGTGGGATCCGCACGCCCGCGGCATCGTGTGCGGTCTGACCGGTGCCTCGAGCCGTGCGACCATCGTGCGCGCGGCATGCGAGTCTATGGCCTACCAGAGCTACGACGTGCTGCGTGCCATGGAGCAGGACGTGGGGCTTTCGATCGAGCGCCTGTCTGTCGACGGTGGTGCCTCGCGCAACGAGTTCATCATGCAGTTCCAGGCCGACCTGCTGGATATCCCGGTTCTGCAATGCGAGACGGTGGAGACCACGGCAATCGGTGCCGCGTACTTGGCCGGCCTTGCCGTCGGCTATTGGGAGGACCTGGAGGAGCTGGAGCAAAATGCCCAGATCGTTAAGACCTTCCTTCCCCATATGTCCGCCGAGCGCCGCGAGCAAAACCTGGCGGGCTGGCATGATGCCGTCAAGCGTTCGCTCAGCACCGCGCAGTAGGGCTGCGACGAGCCGATCGATACAACAAACCGCTAAACTTATGCACGGCGTGCGGCAACAACATCGCCCTGCGCCGTGTCAGCAAGGCCGTTTTGCGGCTGCAACGAAAGGGGCAATCAACCCATGACCGTCACCTACGATGCGTCCCGTGTGACGCTTGTCGATCATCCGCTCGTCCAGCACAAACTGTCGATCCTGCGCGACAAAAACACCGGCACCAACCAGTTCCGCCAGCTCGTGCGCGAACTCGCGCTTTTTGACGGCTACGAGGCCATGCGCGACCTGCCTATGGAAGACGTCGAGGTCGAGACCCCCATCACTACCGCCACGTTCAAACAGCTTGCCGGCAAGAAACTCGCCATCGTGCCCATCCTGCGTGCGGGCCTTGGCATGGTCGACGGTATCCTCGACCTGGTGCCCTCCGCTCGCGTGGGCCACATCGGCATGGAGCGCGACGAGGTCACCCACGAGCCGCACGAGTATTACTGCAAGATGCCCAAGGATATCGACCAGCGCATCTGCCTGGTCGTCGACCCCATGCTCGCCACGGGCGGTTCGGCCGAGATGGCCATCAGCTACCTGCGCGAGCGCGGTGTCAAGGATATCCGCATGCTGTGCATCGTCGCCGCGCCCGAGGGCCTCAAGTCACTGACCGAAAAGGACCCCGACGTACATATTTATACGTGCGCCATCGACGACCAACTCAACGAGGCCGCCTACATCGTTCCCGGCCTCGGCGACGCCGGCGACCGCATCTTCGGCACGCTCTAGTCGCTGGGCTAAGACGGCCGCGGCTGCAAATACGAAGAAACGGTGCGCGCGGTCGAACAAAAGGCGACCGCGCGCACTCCTGTTAACGGACGTTTTGCCCTGCAGGGTTCGAGAAAAACGTATTACCGTACCTGCGGCATAAAGAAGGTCTTAAGAAAACGAACAGGTGCGTATTAACCGATGCTTTTTCGGTTGTACTTTAGCGATTGGCTCGTACAATAGTCACCAATGTTTGGCGGGAACTGTTCTGTGAGGCGTTAAAAAAGGAAAGTGAGGACGCCAATGTTTCAGATAGCCGATCTGCTCGCTATCGTTGCAGGCGCCATCGCGGGCGCAATTGCCTTCCTTCCCTTTGTCTTTACGCTCAAGCCGGTTCTTGACGATAAACAGAATGCGGACATGCTCAAGGGTATGGTGAGTCTGGCGGTCTCGGCAATCGCCCTGCTCGTCTTTACCTTGGTTGTGTTTGTGTTGTTCGGAGAGGCATTTCGCATGTTCCTCCTGGGTGAGGCGATCGGCTTCGTGGCCTTGATGGCCGCCTGCACGGTTCGTGTCGCCAAGGCGCTGCGAGATCCTCATGAGGTCGAAAGGTAAGTCGTGGAAATTTTTGAAAAGCTGCCTGATGAGATTAATCATCTGGTCAGCGAGTTCAGCTCCACCCCTGTCGTGGGCGATCTGAGCTGCGGTATCACGCAGTACTCGTTTTGGCTGATCGTCTCCACGATCGTGCTCCTGATCGTCCTGGCCGTGTTCAAGAAGAAGCAGACCCTGGTCCCCAAGGGCTTCTTCGTCAACGGTTTCGAGTACATCATCGAGTACGTCGAGAACGATATCGGCAAGGGCGTCGTGGGCGAGAACTGGAAGAAGCACTTCCCGTTCCTGTGCTCGCTTTTCCTGTTCATCCTGATCAACAACATGATCGGCCTGATTCCGGGAATGAAGCCCGGCACCGGCGCAATCGGCTCCACCGCCGCGCTCGCCATCTTCGCCTTCGTGTACTTCATCTACTACGGATGCAAGGCCCACGGCGTGATCGGCTATATCAAGAGCCTCGCCCCGCAGGGCGTGAGCTTCCCGATGAACGTGCTCGTGTGGGTCGTCGAGCTCTTCTCGACCTTCCTGCGCCTCATCACGCTTGCCGTCCGTCTGTTCTGCAACATGTTCGCAGGACACGTGGTCATGGGCTCGTTCGCCATCATGGCGAGCATGTTCATGCAGCCGCTGCTTCAGCAGGTTTCCGCGGCCCACGCCGTCGGCGCCCTGCCTTCGCTGGCCTGGCTTGCCATCCTCATCCTGATCTATGCGATCGAGCTTGTGGTCGGCGCCATCCAGGCTTACGTCTTCACGGTCCTTACCGCCGTGTATGTCTCCGAGGCAGAGGAGGTCGCGGAGGAGGAGTAGTCTTCCGTTCGCGCCTTAAAGGTAAGGCAATTCGTTAAACCGCCGGTGCCCGTACCCATGGAGCCCGGCAGTTATAAAAAGGTTATCCTGCGTGAAATAAGACACGCACGACAAAGGAGGAATCGTGGGAGTTATCGGTTACGGTCTCGGTGTTATCGGCGCTGGTCTTGCTATCGGCCTGTCTGCTCTGGGTGCTACGGGTGCTATGGCCCGTCAGCCTGAGGTCCAGGGCCGCGTGTTCACCGTCTTCATCATGGGCTCCGCCTTCGGCGAGGCTCTGGCTCTGATCGGCTTCGTTGTCGCGCTGATCGTTAAATAGCACGGAGCGTCAAGTATGAATCTTTCATCCCAGAAGAGCGCGATCGCACTCTCCGCGTCCGCGGCCGCGCTGCTCATGCCGGTTTCCGCGTTCGCCGAGGACGGCGCTGCCGGTGCGGACATCCTCATCCCTAAGATGGCGGAGTTCATCCCGGCGCTTATCGCCTTCCTGATTATCTGGATCGTGCTGGCCAAGGTCGCCCTGCCGGGCATCATGAAAACCATGGAGGAGCGCGGCAAGAAGATCGAGGAGAGCCTCGACGAGGCCGAGAAGACCAAGCAGGAGGCCATCGCCAAGCGCGCTGAGTCCGACTCGATCGTCACCGACGCCCGTCGTCAGGCTGCCGACATCGTTCTCGAGGCCCGTAAGGACGCCGAGTCCGAGCGCGCCCGTATCATCGAGGCTGCTCACAAGGAGGCCGAGGAGATCATCGCCAAGGCCCATACGACCGTCGAGGACGAGCGCAAGTCCATTTACGCCGGTGCCGCGAGCTCCATCGCCGACCTGTCCGTTGCCGTCGCCACCAAGATCGTGGGCGAGGCACTCGAGGACGATGCCGAGCAGAAGAAGCTCATCGAGCGCTACATCCAGGAAGCAGGTAGCCTGAATGCCGACTAGCCGCTATCAGGACAAGGTGCTCGAGACCTACGCGCGCTCCCTCATGGAAGCCGCCAAGGCCGAGAACCATGTGTTCGAGGACCTCGAGATGATCGAGCGCCTGGCTTCTGCCAGCACCGAGATCATCGCCGTGCTCGACACCATGTCCAAGCGCGACCAGCTCGACCTTCTTCCCAAGGTGGCAGCTGCCTTTAAGTATGTTGCCGAGGAAGACGAGGATGTAGTGGGCGTGACCGTCACCACGGCGATCCCGCTCGACGACGAGCTGCGTCAAACCATCACTAAGAAATGCGAGCAGGACTTCGGCCGCAAGGTATTCCTTATCGAGCAGGTCGATCCGTCTATCGTGGGCGGCCTGGTGCTCGAGGCCCGCGGCGAGCGTCGTGACATTTCCGTCAAGACGCAGCTGCGCGTCGCGCAGGAGACCCTCGCAAACTCTGCTAATTCGTACGGAGGTGAAGCCTAATGTCCGAAACCCTCAATGCCCAGGATATCGCCAAGAAACTGCAGGAGCAGCTCACGAGCCTCTCCGCGACGGTCGATACGCATGAGGTTTCAACGGTCGACGAGGTAGGCGACGGCATCGCGCGCGTCTCCGGCCTCAAGAGCGCCATGGCAGGCGAGCTTCTGGAGTTCAAGAGCTCCGATACCGGTGAGACCGTCTTCGGCCTTGCCCAGAACCTTGACCGTGACGAGGTCGGCGCCGTTCTGTTCGGTGCCGTCGACTCCATCAAGGAAGGCGACGAGTGCCGCACCACTGGACGCATTATGGATATCCCCGTGAGCCGTGCCATGCTCGGCCGCGTCGTCAATCCGCTCGGCCAGCCCATCGACGGCCTGGGCGACATCGTCGCCACGCACCGTCGCCCCATCGAGTTCAAGGCTCCCGGCGTCATCGATCGTACCCCGGTGTGCGAGCCGGTTCAGACCGGTCTGCTCGCTATCGACTCCATGGTGCCTATTGGCCGCGGTCAGCGTGAGCTCATCATCGGCGACCGTAAGACCGGTAAGACCGCCATCGCCATCGACGCTATCCTCAACCAGCGCGGCAAGGGCATGGTCTGCATCTATGTCGCCATCGGCCAGAAGGCCTCCACGGTTGCCAACATCCGCGAGACCCTCGCTCAGCACGGTGCGCTCGACTACACCATCATCGTTTCGGCCACCGCTGCCGATTCCGCCCCTATGCAGTACATCGCGCCTATGGCCGGTGCCGCTATCGGCGAGTTCTTCATGTACAACGGCGAGGACGGCAAGCCCGCCAGCGAGACCAACCCCGGCGGCCACGTGCTCGTCATCTACGACGACCTGTCCAAGCAGGCTGTGGCCTACCGTCAGATGTCGCTGACGCTGCATCGTCCGCCCGGACGCGAGGCCTATCCTGGCGACATCTTCTACCTGCACTCTCGTCTGCTCGAGCGTGCCGTCAAGATGTCCAAGAAGAACGGTTACGGCTCCATGACGGCTCTGCCGATCATCGAGACCCAGGACGGCGACGTTTCGGCCTACATTCCGACCAACGTCATTTCCATTACCGATGGTCAGATCTACCTGCAGTCCGAGCTCTTCTTCCAGGGTCAGCGCCCGGCAGTCGACGTGGGCATCTCCGTGTCCCGCGTCGGTGGCGATGCACAGACCAAGGCCATGAAGCAGGTCGCCGGTAACCTCCGTCTGGACCTCGCTTCGTACCAGGAGCTCGCCGGCTTTACGCAGTTCGGCTCCGACCTCGACGAGGCCACGCAAAAGCAGCTGACCCATGGCGCTCGCATGACCGAGCTCCTGAAGCAGCCGCGCTACAAGCCGTTTGAGGTTGGCGAGCAGATCGTTACGCTGTTCGCTGGCAACGAGGGCTTCCTGGATGACCTGGAGATCGCCGACGTGCTGCCCTTCCGTGCCGAGCTCATCGAGTACATGGACAATGGCTTTGGTTCGCTGCTCGACAAGGTTCGCGCCAAGAAGATCGATGATGACACCAAGGCTGAGCTCTTGCGCGTCATCGGCGACTTCAAGCAGCAGTTCATGGCCAAGCACCATTCGGATGTTTCTGGATCAGAGGAGAACTAAGCCCCATGGCCAACCTTCGCGACATTAAGAAGCGAATCTCCTCGGTTACCACGACCAAGCAGATCACGCGCACGATGGAGATGGTCTCTACGGCCAAGATCCGTCGTGCCCTCGATCGCTCCAAGCAGGCCGAGCCCTATAAGGAGGCGCTGACCGACGTCATGTTGACGGTCGCCGGCGACGCCTCCTGTTCGGGCACCGATCCCATGCTGCAGAAGCATGAGAGCGTCAAGCATGGCCTGATTGTCGTTATTGCCTCGGACCGCGGCCTTGCCGGCGGTTTCAATACGACGGTGGAGCGCACGGCCGAAAAGCTCGCCGCTTCTTGGGCGAACGACGGCATCGAGTGCGAGATCATCGCGTGTGGGCGTAAGCCGGCCACGTATTTCCGTGACCGCGCAAACGTTGTCATGCACTTTGAGGGCAACTCCTCTGAGCCCGATTTCAATCAGGCCCGCATGATCTCCTCTCATATCTGCGATGCGTATCGTGCCGGTGAGCTTGACCGTGTCGAGCTTGTCTACCACCACGCCAAGAACCGCGTGGATCAGGAGCTTCGCGTCGAGCATCTGTTGCCGCTCGACCCCGAGATGATCGCTATGGCCCACGGTCCGCGTAAGAACGAGACCGACGCCCCTAAGCGCATCTCGTCCACGTTCGAGTTCGTGCCCTCTCCCGAGCATGTTCTCGGCAAGCTTGTACCGTCTTATATCCTGACGGTCATCTACCAGGCCCTGATCGATTCGGCGGCTGCCGAGCAGGGTGCACGCCGCAAGGCCATGCACTCCGCGACGGAAAACGCTACCGCGATCATCTCGACCCTTACCCGCACGTATAGTCGCGTGCGCCAGGCTTCGATCACGACCGAGATTAACGAGATCGTCGGCGGAGCCTCAGCATTGGAGGAACAGTAATGGCTAATAACACCGTAAAGCTTGCGGTCGAGGAAGCCACCAAGAAGACGACTGCCGGTGATGGTCGCATCGTGCGAATCATCGGCCCTGTCGTCGACGTCAAGTTTGACGGTGCGGTGCCCCCGATCTACAACGCGCTCACGGTCGAGGCCGAGACCCCGATCGGTCACCTGAGCACGATCCTCGAGGTCGAGAGCCAGCTTCCGGGCGGTGCGGTCCGCACGGTCGCCATGTCCTCGACCGACGGCCTGCAGCGCGGCCTCATTGCCACCGATACCGGTGAGCCCATGAAGATGCCCGTTGGCCCCAAGACGCTCGGCCGCATTTGGAACGTCATGGGCAAGCCCGTCGACGGCAAGCCCATGCCCGAGGTGGAGGAGTTCTACCCCATCCACCATGCAGCGCCCCGTTTTGACGAGCTCACCACCAAGACCGAGATCTTCGAGACCGGCATCAAGGCCGTTGACCTGCTCGAGCCCTACATCCGTGGCGGCAAGACGGGCCTGTTCGGTGGCGCCGGCGTCGGCAAGACCGTTCTGATTCAGGAGCTTATCAACAACCTCGCCCAGGAGCACGGCGGCACCTCGGTGTTCACCGGCGTCGGCGAGCGTACCCGCGAGGGCACCGACCTGTACCTCGAGATGAGCGAGTCTGGCGTTATCGACAAGACCTGCTTGGTCTATGGTCAGATGAACGAGCCGCCCGGAGCGCGTCTGCGCATCGGTCTGGCCGGCCTTACCACCGCTGAGTACTTCCGTGATCGCGGCCAGGACGTTCTGCTGTTCATCGACAACATCTTCCGTTTCTCCCAGGCCGGTTCCGAGGTTTCCGCACTGCTGGGCCGTATGCCGTCCGCCGTTGGTTACCAGCCCACGCTGGCTACCGAGATGGGCGACCTCCAGGAGCGCATTACCTCGACCAAGACGGGCTCCATTACCTCCGTCCAGGCTGTCTACGTCCCCGCCGACGACCTGACGGACCCGGCGCCTGCCACGACGTTTACGCACCTCGACGCCACTACGGTTCTTTCGCGTAGCATTTCGTCGCTCGGTCTGTTCCCGGCTATCGACCCGCTCGCGTCTTCCTCCGACGCTCTCGATCCCTCGATCGTCGGCGAGGAGCACTACCGTGTCGCCGTCAAGGTCCAGGAGCTTCTGCAGGAGTACTCCGACCTTCAGGACATCATCGCCATTCTGGGTATGGACGAGCTGTCCGAGGAGCAGCGCCTTACGGTCAACCGTGCCCGTAAGATCCAGCAGTTCCTCTCACAGTCCTTCCACGTCGCCGAGAAGTTCACCGGCAACCCCGGTGTCTACGTTCGCGTCGAGGATACCGTCCGCTCTTTCGCCGAGATTGTCGACGGCAAGGCCGATGACCTGCCCGAGCAGGCTTTCCGCTATGCTTCCACGATTGAGGACGTGCGCGAGCGCGCCCGCAAGATGGGGGAGAAGTAGGTTATGCGTATCCGCATCGTGTGCCCCGTGAGCTGCGCCTATGAGGGCGACGCTGCGTTTGTGTCGATTCCGTCCACGGATGGCGAGTTTGGCGTTCTGCCTGCTCACTCCAGCGAGATCTGCACGATCGACCGCGGTTACGTTCGCGTTTCCGATAAGGCCATGGGCACTGTCGACCACACGTTTGCCGTGGCCGGCGGCTATGCCCAGGTTGCGGACGATGTCGTGACCGTTCTCGCCGAGCGCGCTTGCGATTTGGCGACCGTCGATGCCGACAAGCTTAAAGCTGATATTCAAGGTTTTGAAGAGAAGCTGGGTAATTTGTCGGAGGATGATGCACGCCGCGCCTACCTCTATAATGAAATCGCATGGTGTAAGCTCAAGCTTGCCCAATAGTCAAACGATTTAGCGTTCGACCATTTGCGAACACATCATGCCCGGGATGGCCTAGCCACCCCGGGCATGCTTTTTGAAAGGGTAGACCTTGGATATTATCCGCGTTGAGGGTGGCCACGCCATCGGAGGCTCCGTGCCCGTCTCGGGCGCCAAGAACTCCGCGCTCAAACTCATGGCGGCAACGCTTCTGGCGCCGGGCAAGACGACGCTGCAGAACGTGCCTGATATTTCCGATGTCCACGTGATGGGCAAGGTGCTCAAGGGCATGGGCGCTACGATCGATGTTCTCGACGAGCACACGCTCGAGATTGATACCTCTCAGGTCGATTCTTGGGAGGCCCCCTACGAGCTCGTTGCCAAGATGCGTGCTTCCACCGCCGTCATGGGACCCCTGCTGGGCCGCTTCCATCGCGCCAAGATTGCCATGCCGGGCGGCTGCAACCTGGGTGCTCGCAAGATCGATATGCACATTCTTGGTCTTGAGGCCCTGGGCGTTGAGTTCGATACCGCCCACGGTTACATCAACGCTAATGCGCCCCAAGGTCTGCGCGGTACCACCGTCACGCTCGAGTTCGCCAGCGTCGGTGCGACCGAGAACCTCATCATGGCATCCGTGCGCGCGCAGGGCACCACGGTTATCGACAATGCCGCCCGTGAGCCCGAGATCGTCGATCTCGCTAACATGCTCAACGAGATGGGCGCCAAGATTGTCGGCGCCGGCACGCCTGTCGTGACCATCGAGGGCGTGGAAGAGTTGCATCCTGTTACCCATCGCGTAGTGGGCGACCGAATCGAGGCCGGTACCTTTATCGTTGCCGGTGCGTTGATGGCCGACGATCGCGGTATCGATGTCACGGGCTTTTGCCCCATTCACTTGGGCATGGTGCTCAAGAAGATGGAGCTCATGGGTATCGACTGCGAGCGCGTCGAGGATGGCGTCCATGTGAACCGTGCCGAGCGTATCAAGCCGGTCGACATCCAGACGCTTCCGTTCCCCGGCTTCCCGACGGACATGCAGGCACAGATTATGGTACTCTCCGCCCTTGCCGACGGTAGTTCCGTTATTACCGAAAACATCTTCGAGAATCGCTTTATGTTTGCCTCTGAGCTGGTGCGCATGGGTGCCGACATTCGTATCGAGAGCCATCATGCCATGATTCATGGCGTCAAGGGCTTCTCGGGTGCACAGGTTACCTCGCCCGATCTGCGCGGCGGAGCGGCCCTCGTCGTAGCGGGCTTGATCGCCGACGGGACGACCGAGGTTTCGGCTATCCATCACATCAAGCGCGGCTACGAGCAGTTTGTCGAAAAGCTGCAGGCGCTTGGCGCGCATGTCGAGCATGCTACCGTCCCCGATCCCGTCATCTACTAATACAGGTTGCCTATGTTTAATAAAAAGCCCCTCGCGGATACCACCACCCGAAGACCCTCAACTGGTGCGCAGGCCAAAATCTACAGTCGCGATAACGTGGCTCGCTATTCCGAGCGCGCTCGTCAACGTCGCCGTAGCCACACGATTCGTCACGTCGCGCTCATTGTCGTGCTTGGCGTGCTGCTGAGTGCCACTACCGCTGCCGGCCTGTGGTTTGCCACCATTATGGGCAAGCTCGGCGATTCTAATGTCATTACTGACAATCTGCGTCGGGTTCTGGTTGACACCGATGAGGCAAAGGATCCGTTCTACGTGCTGCTTCTTGGCACCGACGGCCGTCCGGGCGAGGATACGTATCGTGCCGACTCGATTATCTTGGCACGCATCGACCCCACGCAAAAGCAGGCGACGCTCATTTCCGTTCCGCGCGACACCAAGGTCGAGTACAAGGGCGAGACCATGAAGATCAACGCCTGCCATACCGTTGGCGGCGCCGAGGCCATGGTCGAGGCGGTCAACGAGCTGTGCGGTGTTCAGATCTCCCACTATGCCGAGGTCAGCTTCGACGGTATGCAGGCGCTGATTGATTCGGTTGGCGGTATCGACATTAACGCAACCGATGATGTTGACGACCCCGAGCACCTGGATATTAAGATTACCGCTGGCCAGCAGCATATGGACGGTGCCACCGCCCTTACCTATGCCCGCTGCCGCTACACCTATGCCGACGGCGATTACACGCGCATGCGCCACCAGCGTCAGGTGCTTGGCGCCCTTGCCAACCAGATTCTCAATAACTTCGATGCCACGAAGATCTTTGGCCTGGTTAATTCGCTGTCCGATATGCTCGTAACCGATATGAGCGTTCAGGATATCGTGGCTACGGTCAATGCCATGCGCGGTATGGATGTCGACGGTATCTACTCGGCCAACCTGCCCTCGTACGCCGACGACAGCACCATGATCGACGGTGTGAGCTACGTCTTTGTCTACGAGGACGAGCTCAAGGAAATGATGGAGCGCGTCGATGCCGGCAAGGATCCCAAGGGTCCCAACACCATGGGTCTTTCCGACGGTTCCAGCTCTACAATCGGCGACCTGAACAACAACACGTCTGACGACTACGCAAACGGTACCGCAACCTCATCGGTCAGCTCTGACGATTCCGATGACTCAAGCGATTCGAGCGATTCGGACTACTACGAAGAGCCCACCGGCGACGGCAACGGCTACGAAGCCAACTACTAGTTACGCGGTTTTACCAAACCGCGTAACGGCTCGACGCTGCGCGCCGCCCAGAGCGACAATTTGTCATTCAAAAGGCAAGGCATGACCAGAAGGTCTATGCCTTGCCTT
>CABUDJ010000061.1 GCA_902490325.1 uncultured Collinsella sp.
ACTCGTCAGACGGTCCGCGGGCCTTTTGCGTTTGACCATCTGCTAGCTTCTCTATATAGTGGTGCTAGCAGAGCTAGCAAATTGAAGGAGCGTGAATGGCGTGGGTGCTATTGGCGGCATGGCGCAAGTGAATGTTCGCGTTGATCGCCAGGTCAAGGCTCGTGCCGAGGAGGCGTTGCGGCTCTCGGGCGGGTCGCTGCCCGAGCTCATCAAAAAGGTTGTGGCTAAGGTCGCGCAGGGCGGTGGTCAGTGCGAGGAAGTGCTCGCGGCCGTTGACGATCGGCAGCACGCCATCGCACCCGAGTCCCCGTTTGCCGCGTCGTGGGCGGCTGCGGACCGGCTCTATGCGGACTTGGGTATCGCTGCGTCGACCGTGTCCGAGGACCGCGATTGGGATACGGTCTATGCGGAGGCCATGGAAGAACGCTATCGTCAAAAGGGGATGGTCCTGTGAGCGGGGCGCCTCTTAAGATCATGGTGGATGCCAACGTATGGGTCGATTCGTTTTGCGCCGACCATGTTGAGTCGCTTGCCGCGCGGGCTTTTATCGGGCAGGCCGCGGAGGCGGGAGCGTTGTTGTTCTTTCCCGTCCATATCGCCAAGGACGTGCTGTACGTTGCCCAACACGAATTAAAGCGCAGCGTTCTGGCCAACGGGGGAGCGCTTGACGAGGCATCTGCCCGTGCAATTGGCGATGCGGCGCTGGCGTTTGTTCGGAATATGACCGAAAACGCCACGGCCGTGGGTGCAGATGCGTCGGACCTTTGGCTAGCCGACAAATACTTAGCGCTCCATCGCGATTACGAGGACAACTTGGTGCTCGCCGCGTGCAAGCGCGCGCAGGTCGATTACTTGGCGACTAACGATCGCAAACTGCTCGAACATGCCGATCTTGCAGCAAAGACCCCGCGCCAAATGATGCCGATTCTTGCTCTGGCCGAACGTGGTGGCGCGGCTATCGGTTGACGCGAACTGTTTGCGGGCCTCTTGGACGACGATGCGCCAAGGGGCCCGCGTCTGCTATTTACAAAAGCTCGGCCTTAATGGCGGGACTTTCTGCGAGCTGCTCAGCTGCCTTTTCGTCGGAATCGTTTAGTGCTGCCAAGCTGCGGTAGACCCACTCGTTGACCTGGGTGTTCTTGACGCCTGCGGTCTGCATAAGGGCGCCTACCTCGCGGATTGCTGCGAACAGATCGGCCTTGGGCCCCGCGAGCTCGACCTCGATGCCGTGGTAGGCGGCCACGCCGCGGTTCTCGCTCACGTGGTCGATAAAGCCCTCGACGGTCTCAAGCTGCTGGGCGAGAGCAGCATCATCGTCAGCTTCCAGCGCGACGAGTGCGTTCGATACCGTGAGGGCGGGATGTCCGCAGGGGACAAAGCCTTCGATGACATCCATAGCTTCGGTAATGGTTGAGCCCAGGCCTGCGAGGGCATTGACGAGTTTCTGCTTGGTATCCATAACGGTCCTTTCGACGGATCAATTTTGCTTGGCGAAAATATACGTGACGCGATCGGTAGCAAAAGTGCGAAGTGTAGCGCACATTGGGGTCTTCACAGCTCGTGCATAGAACAGCTGTCCGCTTTCAGAACGTGGTAAGATAACACTCCACAAGCGGGGCTCGCCTCGCGCGTTCCTTGAAAAGTCGACGGTTGTTGGGCGCTCGTGTGCCCAATGCCATCCAGACTTTCCCAACCTTCGGGGGCGACTGGTTTCGACACGATAGCTCTGAGAGAGGAAGCAAGCCGAGGTCTCCTCGCCTCGTTAAACAGGGGTACCGTCAAATTGAATTGACAACAACTCTTCTTTTGAGCCTATGGCTCTCGCTGCTTAGTTTATAGCGGCGCGTCAACCCGGTGATTTCCCCGACACCGGCGCGACGTCATTTTAGGGGAATGCTCCTGCGCACGTAATCGGTATGGCGCAGGCTAAGACCGAACCGGTTAGGACGCCGCGAGCGTGTCGCTGCGCGCAAAGCGTCCGAGACAAAACCAGCGACTGAGCTTGGAGATGCCAATCAGGGGGCTTTCGTGGACCGGAGTTCGATTCTCCGCGCCTCCACCAACAGTTACAGGCAGGTAGAGAAGTGTCTCTACCTGCTTTTTTATTACATATAGATACCGCGGAGAATCGAACTCTATGCAGGGCGCGGACGTGAAGAAAACGCGTAAGCGCTTTTAGCCCGCGGGCGAGGACGCCGGCAGGCGGCCGAAGCCGGTGCGGATTTGCGAAGCAAATACGCGGATTCTCCGCGCAAACTTTCGACTCAAAACGGATGCGATGTTTATCGAATTTCAGCTGGCCTTGCCTCGCATCAGCGAATCCCCGCACCGCGGAGAATCGAACTCTATGCAGGGCACGGGCGTTAAGCAAACGCTACGGCGGCGCGGGATGGGACGCGCTTTCCGCTCCATCTCCTCAACTCCAAAACCTATGCGCCCTCCATTCCAAAACTGGGTAGAAGAAAGCCAAAACGCAATCGCAGGAGGTCAATATGACTGCAGAAGATAAGGCAAAGAACGCCGGCAAGGTCGCGCTCGTTTTGGAGGGCGGCAGCTTCCGCGGGCAATTTACCGCAGGCGTGCTCGACGTTCTCATGGAGGCCGGCGTCGAGATTCCGGCGGTATATGGCGTATCGGCCGGCGCCCTCAACGGCGTGAACTACAAGTCGCACCAAATCGGCCGTGCCAACCGCATCAACCTGGCTTTCTGCAACGATAGCCGCTTCATGGGCGCCGCATCGTTTGCGTCCACGGGCTCCATTGTAGGTTACGACTTTATCTTCAACGACGTCCAGGACCGCCTGGATCCTTTTGACAGCGAGACGTTCGACGCGAGCCCCATCGAGATGTACGCCGTCGCGACGGATATGCTCTTTGGAACCGCCGCGTACCTGCCGGTCAAAAGCGCCGTACTTGACCTCGATGCCGTGCGCGCATCGACGTCGCTGCCGCTGGTGACGCCGCCGGTCGAGATTGACGGGCACAAATACGTCGACGGCGGCGTAGCCGATTCGGTCCCCATCGAGCACGTGCTGGAGGAGGCGGGCTTCGATCGCGCGGTTGTCATTGTCACGCAGGACCGTTCGTACGAGAAAAAGCCCTACGAGTTTATGCCCGCCGCACGCGCCCGCTATGCCGACTACCCCTACCTGCTCGAGGCTATCGAGACGCGCCACGACCGCTATAACATCCAGCGCATGCACCTGTGGAAGTATGAGCGCGAGGGCCGTGCGTTGGTCGTCGCTCCGCAAAAGCCGGTCGAGGTCGGCCATGTCGAGCACGATTCGGCAAAGCTTTTGGACCTGTATGTCCAGGGCCGTCAGGAGGCAAAGCGCCTGCTCGCGGAAATCCAAGAGTTCGTTGAGCGCTAACGACGGCGAACCCTCAAAAAATGACAACAGCTAAAGAGCTGGAAAATCACAGCTCGTGGATGACATGTGCAGAAACTCTGGTCGGAGCCAAAATACCTGTTGACTCGTACGGCGAGCGGGGTAATATGGACGGGTTACTTGCAGAGCCCCGTGAATCTCTGTAACAACACGTACTGTACATGGAGGAGTCTAAGTGATTTCGAAATCGACTCACTACGCCAAGCAGGGCGAGGTCCAGCGCAACTGGGTTCTCGTCGACGCCGATGGTGCTGTCCTGGGCCGTCTTGCCACCCAGATCGCAATGATCCTGCGCGGTAAGAACAAGCCCCAGTTCACGCCCAACAGCGACTGCGGCGACTTCGTTGTCGTCATCAACGCCGATAAGGTCCAGCTTACCGGTAACAAGGCCGACACGAAGACCTATTATCGCCACAGCGGCTACAACGGCGGCCTCAAGGCTGAGAGCTTCCGCCAGGCTATGGAGAAGCACCCGGAGAAGGTCATCGAGCGCGCCGTTCGCGGTATGCTGCCCAAGACCACCCTCGGCCGTGCCCAGATGACCAAGCTTAAGGTCTACGCTGGTGCCGAGCATCCGCATGCTGCCCAGAACCCCACGAAGATTGAGCTGGAGGCTTAAAGATGGCTGAGAACACCGTTGTCTACCAGGGTACCGGCCGTCGTAAGAACGCCGTCGCCCGCGTCCGTCTCGTCCCCGGCACCGGCAAGGTGACCATCAACAAGCGTGACGCCGAGCAGTATTTCGGCCGTCATCAGCTCGTTGAGAACGCCCTTGCTCCCTTCAAGGTGACCGACACCGCCGGTCAGTTCGACGTTATCGCTCTGTGCGATGGCGGCGGCATCTCCGGTCAGTCTGGCGCTCTGCGCCTGGGCATCGCTCGCGCTCTTCTGAACGCTGGCGACTACCGTGCTGACCTCAAGAAGGCCGGTTTCCTTACGCGCGATGCTCGCGTGGTCGAGCGCAAGAAGTACGGCCTCAAGAAGGCCCGCCGCGCTCCACAGTTCTCCAAGCGCTAAGGTTTTATCTCCTTTCGAGATACAATGTACAAGCGGGGCCTGCCGATTCCTCGGCGGGTCCCGCTTTTCTTTTTCGACTAGGGTGGGCGGTTGCATATCGCCTGCTAGGGAAGGAGCGATCCTATGCCCCAGAACATCTTCGGTACCGACGGCGTCCGTGGCGTCGCCAACGCCGATCTTTCGTGCGACCTCGCGTTTCGTCTGGGTCGCGCGGCGACCAAGTTCCTTGGTCCGGACATCTGCATCGGCCGTGACACGCGCCTTTCGGGCACCATGCTCGAGAGTGCTCTGACCGCCGGTATCATGGCCGAGGGCGGCCGTCCTCATTGCTGCGGCGTTATCCCCACGCCTGCCGTGGCACTGCTCACCGTTCAGAACGAGCTCGACGGCGGCATCGTCATCTCTGCTTCGCATAATCCGCCGGAGTTCAACGGCATCAAGTTCTTTAGCCGCAAGGGCATGAAGCTTCCCGACGCCGTCGAGGAGGAGATCAGCGCCTGGGTCATGTCCGAGGAGGCCATGGCTGCCGACACGCTGCCGACTGGCGCTGGTGTGGGCCACATCATCAAGATGAAGGATGCTCGCAAGGCATATGTCGACCACGCTATCGACACGCTCGACGGCCTGAGGCTCGACGGCCTGGTTGTTGCCGTTGACTGCGGTCACGGCGCCTCTTGCCAGACCACGCCTGCCGCGCTGCAGCGCCTGGGCGCCACGGTCCATGCCATCAACACCGACTACTGTGGCACCGACATCAACGTCGAGTGCGGCTCCACCCATCTTGAGCCCCTGCGCGAGCTCGTCCTGCGTACCCATGCCGATATTGGCCTGGCCCACGATGGCGATGCCGACCGCGTGCTCTTCGTAGACAGCGAGGGCAACGAGATCGACGGTGACTACATCCTGGCCATCTGCGGCTCCGACCTCGCCGCTCGTGGCAAGCTCGCCAACTCCGAGATTGTCTCGACCGTCATGTGCAACCTGGGCTTCTCCATCGCTATGAAGGAGCAGGGCTTCGAGATGGTCCAGACCGCCGTGGGCGACCGTTACGTTTTGGAGCGCATGCTCGCGGACGGTGCCGTCATCGGCGGCGAGCAGTCCGGCCACATCATCTTCCTGGAGCACAACACCACCGGCGACGGCCTGGTGACGGCCCTGCAGCTGTTGGCCGTGCTCAAGCGCACTGGCCGCACCCTCACCGACCTTGCCGGCATCATGAAGAAGTATCCGCAGGTGCTCGTCAACGTGCATTCCGACAACAAGGCCGGCCTGGACGACTGCCAGCCCATCTGGGATGCCGTCGCTGCCGCCGAGAAGGAGCTTGACGGCCGCGGCCGCATTCTGGTGCGCCCGAGTGGCACTGAGCCGCTGGTCCGCGTTATGGCCGAGGCCGAAACGCATGAGCTGACCCAGCGTGTTGTCGACGACATCGTTGAGGTTGTCAAGCGCGAACTTCCCTAATGGTCAAAAACGGTTGCCAAGTGGTAAACTGGTAAAGTTCATTTGGTTGATTGGTATGTCCGAGGGGGAGCATGTTCACTAAAGTCCTAAGGTCTTTTGGTATGCGTGGTCGAGTCCTTACGCTGGATGCTCCCATCTCGGGCGACGTCATTCCGCTTTCCGAGGTAAACGACCAGACATTTGCCACCGGCCTTTTGGGCCAGGGCGTGGCGATTCAGCCTACCGGCACGCGTGTGATTGCACCGGCTGATGCCAAGGTCGAGGCCATTTTTCCCACGGGACACGCTGTTGCGCTTAACACGGTCGATGGCTTGGACGTGCTCATCCACGTTGGTTTGGACACTGTTCAGCTTGAGGGCAAGCACTTTACCGTACATGCGCAAGTGGGTGACATCGTCCATAAGGGCGATGTGCTCATTGAGTTCGATCGCGAGGCAATTGCTGCCGAGGGCTACGATGTGACGGTTCCCATCTTGGTGTGCAACTCTGTTGAGTTCTCGAGCATCAAGGGCTCCGTTGGCGTGCATGTCGAAGAGATGGACCAGCTCATCGTTGCTCGCGAGCGCTAGCAAGTGCACGTGGCCATTAGCCTACAATTCAAACACGTTTACGGAGGGCGCCCTTGAAAGAGGACGCCCTCCGTGGCAAGATGGGATTTGTCCGAAGCTAAAAGGCTTCGGGTCACCGTGGACGGGCAGGGGCCTCGACGCGGCTAGACACGAGACACATACATTACGCGACCTCGCCCTGGTGGCCGCACACGTTGGTTGCGGCCGACGCGGGCCGCGGGCAAGTGCTTGTAAGGGGAGCCTTGCCTCTCTTGTACGAGAAAGGACGCGTAATGAAGATCATTAAAGCTAAAGACTACGAGGATATGAGCCGCAAGGCCGCCAATATTATCTCGGCGCAGGTTATCCTCAAGCCCGACTGTGTGCTGGGACTTGCCACCGGCTCCACCCCGATCGGTGCCTACAAGCAGCTCGCTGCTTGGTACGAGAAGGGCGACGTCGACTTTGCCGAGGTCAGCACCTACAACCTGGACGAGTATCGCGGCCTTTCGCACGACGATCCCCAGAGCTATCACTACTTCATGCGTGAGAACTTCTTCGATCACATCAACATCGACCTGAACAACACGCATGTGCCCGACGGTTCCAACCCCGACGCCGCCGCTGCCTGCTCTGAGTACGACAAGATTGTCGCCGACGCCGGTTACCCGGATCTGCAGCTGCTCGGCATCGGCAACAACGGCCACATCGGCTTCAACGAGCCCGATGACCACTTCTCCAAGGGCACGCACTGCGTCGACCTCACCGAGAGCACCATTCAGGCCAACAGCCGCCTGTTCGACAGCATCGACGATGTTCCCCGTCAGGCCTACACCATGGGTACCCAGACCATCATGTATGCCCGCATGATCCTGGTCGTCGCCAACGGCGAGGCCAAGGCTCAGGCCGTGCATGACATGTGCTATGGTCCGGTTACGCCCGAGTGCCCGGCTTCGATCCTGCAGCTGCACACCAACTGCGTTGTCGTTGCCGACGAGGCCGCCCTTTCGCTCTGCGAGTAGCGCGAATCCTGCAGCTCGACATAGCCTTGCCTAAGGCCTCCGCTTTGCGGGGGCCTTTTTGCTATCCCTTTCCGCCCACTTGACCAAAAACTTGCCGCAAGCTTGACGAATGCCGGATGTCCAACAGCTTGATTCATTCTATACCAGATTCTATGCAAAAATGCCACTAGAAGGTCGTAGACGGTAGCGGGTGCTAGGCGAGTTGAATGACATGGCTGAACCTTGTTCATCTGCGTTACACTGCCGCTTGGATGGGACAAGCTGACAAGCTCATTTACCTGCTTAAAGACCGATTAGTCGGGGGATTAATAACAATCGGCCCTCGCTGTACAAAAACTTGCCGCTTGCGTACCAAAAGACAACCTAAAACACAAGGTCGCTCTATTCATAGCGCGGCTTGTATGGTCTTGCGGCTACAGTGTCCATACGGTCGAGTTGAGGAGCGGGCATGGTAAACGATTTGAGCAGTATAGACGAGCTCGAGCTGATGCCTCTGGGCGGAGGCTATATGGTGCGACGCGAACGCTTGATGAATGAGCTTATCGCCAAGGGCCGAAAGGCCGGCATCGTGGTTCTTTATGCGCCCGACGGGTTTGGGAAGACCTCGGTGCTGCTGCAGTACACCCATGAGGTTAAATGCGACCCGACGCGAGGCCCCGTGCGGATTATCGAGGCCGATCGCGCCACTGGGCGCGAGGTGTTTATGCAGCTCGAGGTGGTTACCGAAGAACTCAAAGACAAACCGCACTCCCTTATCGCGATTGATAATGTGCCAAACCTCGATCAGCACGATACCGAAGACCTCATCGACAGGATTCGCGGCCTGCGCGCTATGGGGGTAGGGGTCTTTATCTCCTGCCGTCCTTCAAATCGTCAGCTGATTCATGGGCTGGGCGATTCGGTTAAGATCAATGCGCAGATGCTCAAGGTGCATGCCTATGAGTATTCGGCGTGGGCATCGGCGTTTTCGATCAGCACATCGCTCGACTTTTATCAGCTCACGCAGGGCGTGCCCGAGCTCGTTTCGGCATTGCAGACGGGTCCGTATGGCCAAGGCGATGTAGCCGGTCTGCTCGAAAACGAGATTGTCAACGTATATGGCGCGGCACTTGTCGATCTGGCTTCGCTCGACAATAATGCGCTGTTTTGCGTGGCATGTCTCATGGTTTTGATGGGCGAGGGCAATATCGTAGAACTCGAGGCTTGCGGGGTGAGGCTGTCGATGGTCGACCAGTCCTACTTTGTACGCGACTACCCGATCTTTGGCTTGGATCCCGCCGAGCGGAGTTTTACGTGTCTGGGTACGGAGGATAACGGACGCTTGCGTTTGCGTAAGTTGGTGGCCGAGATTCGCCCCGAACTTGTTCCGAGGGCGGCCCGGATTTTGCTTAAGGCGGGCCGATGCGATGCGGCGATGGACCTGGCGAACGCCTTTTTGGACCGTGAAGCGGTCCTTGAACTTGCTGGGCAGTATGGGGTCGATCTTGCTCTGACGGGGCACGGGGCCGATATCTGCCGAGCGGCGCTGGGCACGATCGATGCCGACGATCCGGCTCCAGAGCCAACGCCTGCCGAAGCGCTTGGCGTATATCTGGCAGCGGTCAGCGTGTCCAATACAAAGCTCGCTCGCTATATGGCATCGGTCATCGAGCGCGGGAGCGAACGGGCGGCCTGCGAAATAGACCCTGTTTCATGGAGGGTGGCCCAGACGCTGACGGCTGTTTGCTATGGGGACAACGGGCTTGGGCTTCCTACGAACCTGGCCGTGCCAGAAATCGAGACATCCCATACCGCACTCGATATGTTGTCTGCGCATATCGAGGTCAAACGCTGTCTGACCGAGCGGGGAAATGACGGCGGCGTTCTACAACAGCTCAAAACGAGCAAGGCCTACGACTGCGAGCTCGACATCGCGGGGATTGTTATACGGGCCGATAGCATGCTGGTGGAGCTCTTTGACGGGTCGTTTGCGGGAACCGACGAGCGCGACGACGAGATGACGGTGGTGCGGGAGGCGCTCGACGTACATGGGCTTAAGGCGATGGCTATCTGGGTGCGCATGGTGTTGGCGGCACGGCGGCTCCTTTCCGGCTTGCCGGTAACCGACGACGCGGCGTTCAACGAGCTCGATCGTTTTGCCGTGCGCATGCGCGACAACCAGATTCAGCTGTTTGGGCTGTTGCTAGAAGGCTGGCAGTCGCTGGCAGAGGGACGGCCGGTTAATGCAAAGTTCCGTGCGGTCCAAGTGCTCAAACTTGCCGAGGAGTCGATTGCGTACATGCGCGATAACGCATTGCTGCTGGAGCGCGCGGCATATCTGCGTAACACCTCGATGGTTTCGGTGCGCGAGGAAGCGGAGTTGCTCGATATAAGCCAGACGCAGGTTGGTGGAGCGGAGGCCTGGATGGTGGCGCTGCATTTGGCCTGTGCGGGCCGAGACAGCGATCTTGCGGCCTGGATGTCCATGAATCGTGCGGGGATTCTAGAGCCATCGTATCGGCTCTTTGCGCGCCTTGCCATGCATTGTCTGGGCGAGCCGGCGGGCAGGATACGCAAGAAGCTTCCCGTGCGCGAGCTGTCGCGGTACTCGCTGCGCGACGATTTGGAAGGAGAGGGCGAGCGCCTGTTCCAGGCCGGCGAGGTTGAAGCCGTTGATACCATCGACCATATCGAGATTCGCATGTTTGGTGCGTTTCGCGCCGAGCGCGATGGGTTTCCCATCACGGACAAAATGTGGCGTCGCAAGAAGGCGGCGACGCTTGCCGAGCGGCTTGCGCTGGGCATGGATGCGCTCGTCGATCGTGAGACGCTGGCCATGGAGCTGTGGCCCCATGCCGAGTTTAATAGCGCCCGCAACAACCTGTACTCGACGATATCGCGCTTGCGGTCGGCTTTGGGACCGACGCCGGATGGCAAGTCGTGCGTGCTCATCCAAAATGGATGCATTGGGCTCAACGGCGACTACGTCAAGACCGATGTACGGCTGTTTGACCAGATAAGCCGCGAGGTTTTGGGAAATCGCACGGGTGCGCGCGGGCCCCATTTAGTTGAGCTGTGCCTTAAGATTGAGCAGCTTTATGCCGGACCGCTGTATGTTCCCAATGGCTGTAATCCCACCTACTTTTTGCGCATGCGGCGCATTATGCAGTCAAAGTACATCGATTGCATGATTAAGGGAGCAAATGCCGCTCTAGAAGAAAACGATCTGCAGTCGGCGATTTGGCTGGCGGAGTCGGGGCTTCGACAGGAAACGGCGCGTGAGGATATGGTGCGCTGCGCCATGCGCGTCTACAGTGCGGCGGGGCGGCGGCGCGATATCGTCGAGCTGTACAGCGGGCATATGCACCACCTGAGGGAGCAGGTCAATGGCGTGCCCGAGCCCGAGACGCGGCGTCTATACGAGCGCTTGGTGGAGGGGCGGCTCAATCGCGTGCTGGTCGAGCGATAAAAAACGGGCGCCCGAAGTACTTGGGCACCCGTAAGCTTGCTATGTGTTGGATCGCCGGATCATTGGCTCTTAGACGAGCTTGATCTTCTCGATGTCCTTGCGCGAGGACTCGCGATACAGTGAGAACTTGCGGCCGATGACCTGAACAACCTCGGCGTGGCAACGCTCGGCGAGCTCCTCGGCGGCCTCGCGGGCGGAAAGGCTGGAGCCATCGAGCACGGAGCACTTAACGAGCTCGTGCTTCTCCAGGTAGGCGACCGTCTGCTCGACGGTGCCCTCGTTGACATCGGACTTACCGATGATGATGGCGGGGTTGAGGTGATGGGCCATGCTGCGAAGCTGCTTGACCTGTGCTCCTGTCAGTGCCATGGGTTCTCGCTTTCTATGTATGGGGCGCCCCGCGACGGGGCCTTAATTTACGTGAGCTGTCCCACGATAGCGCAGGAACGGTGCGGTGTGGAGCGCGTTTGCCCAGTTCAAAAAGAATGCGGATGCCGAGTGAGTGGGCAGTGCGGGCTGCGAACAGGCTATGAGCTGGGCGCAGAGACCGGCTCCCATGCAATAAACGCCCAACGAACCTTGCGGACATGATCGAGCATATAGCGCCCCTGCGGCACGCCCTTGGAGCCCGGCTCACCGGCATGGGGGTTCTCAATCATGTGTTGAGCGATATAGTCGCGCAGGCGGTCAACCTTATCTTCGTTACCGTGCTCGAGCATGCGGGAGAAGTCTGCCACGCCCGCCTCAAGGCTATCGAAAGTATCGCGACGAGGCGATTCAAAGTATGTAACCTGCGGCAACGCACCCATCTGAATGAGGATATTAAAAGCATACACAAAGCCATTACTGCAGGTAACCGAGGCACCGATGGCGTTCATCAAGTGCAGATCATAGCGCGGGCTGGAGTTGGCGACCATCGTGACAGCGCAACGCCGACGAGCCGTACGGTCAAGCTTGACAAGTGCGCCTTTTAGGTTGGTCGTGGTGACAGAGCGACTGGCAAAGGCAACATCCACCGCTTTCGCGACCGGTCCAACCAAATCCCAATCATCATCCCAAGCAAGCTCAAGCGGCGTAATAAGATCTTCGAGCCCGTAATACTCAATGCCGGCATCAAGCGTGCCCAACATGGCAGGAGAGAAGTCGGCAGCAATCACGGAATGCCCAGCCTGAGCAAGCGGAATAGCAATCGACCCAGCCCCACACCCCATATCGAGCACCGACTCGCCGGGCTTCAACGCCAACAGCTTTATAAAATCCCGAGCATAAGGGGCAGTCTCCAACGGCCGAAAATGCCGAGCCCTTTTATCCCACTCAAAAGAATCATCAGCCCGTCGCCGACCAGCTTGCAGGCGCATCCATTCGCCATTCCAATCCGCAGCAAGCAGCTCAGAACGATTTTCCCCATCAACCACGGGCCAACCTCCTAGCAACAAAAAAGCGACTCCTCCCAAAAGAAGAGCCGCAACCAGCATATATCAGAAAGAACCGATCCAACGCCAAACCGCCCTCACAACCAAGGCGGGCAGGAGCGAAGCGACTGCCATACGGGATAGAACTCAACTGAGGTCCCGTTGTGCGGGAGCCCCGGGGAGGGCAAATATATAAGGTCGATCGCGAGTTCCGCACGAGCCGGAGAGCACTTA
>CABUDJ010000062.1 GCA_902490325.1 uncultured Collinsella sp.
CCTCGTCCTGCTGCTCCTTGGTGAGCGTGGGCGGGGGTCCTGTGTAGTCACCCTTTAGGCGGAACTCTCCTAATTATTTGGATGAGTCGTTTACTTACTTGTGCTGTTACCGTCTTCCCGCTGTTGTTGGGGTATGCTTTGTTCGTATGTAAACGTTTGACATGTTGATGGGGGAGGGTGCTATGGCTCGCGAGGGCGCTCGTTCTAAGGATTCTGCTAAGCCTGGCATCAAGGAAGTTGCAGCGGTGGCGGGGGTTTCGCCTACTACGGTATCTCGCGTGCTTAATAATCGCGGCTATATTAGCCAAGAGACCCGCGATAAGGTCCATGCCGCGATGGAGCGCATCAACTATACGCCCAACGATATCGCCCGTGCCATGCTCAACGGTCGCCTGAATCTTATCGGTATGATCGTTCCCTTTGTGAGCAGCCCGTTCCATGCTCAGGTTGTGCAGGCGGTCGAGCGCACGTTAGCGGAAAACGGCTTTAAGATGTTGCTGTGCAACAGCGCCAATCGACCCGATCTTGAGCGTTCCTATATTGACATGCTCCGCCGCAATATGGTCGACGGTGTCATCGTCAACTCCCTCAATATCGGTGCCGAGGCATATGCCGAGATGGGCTTGAGCCTGGTTGGCATCGACTGCGATCTCGGCGAGGGCTCTGTCCAGATTGCAAGTGACAGCTATGGCATCGGCGAGCTCGCCACGCGCCGTCTGATTGATGACGGCTGCAGGCGTATCCTGTGCCTGCGCAGCAATAGCCGCATGCGCATGCCTGCCAATAAGCGTACCGATGCCTACCTCGATGTTGTTGAGCAGGCCGGTTTGTCCGCGCTTGTCCGTGAGGTTGAGTTCGTTAAGCCCGACGACGAAAAGGGCGCGGTCGTTGCGAAGATCCTCGATGAGAACCCCGATATTGACGGCATCTTTGCGGGAGACGATACGATGGCGGCCATCTGTCTCAACGTGATGAAGCAGCGCGGCTTGAGCGCTCCAGACGATATTAAGGTCGTGGGCGCGGATGGTGCCCGCCGAACTATGACGTTTATGCCTGACTTAACAACCGTACGTCAAGATATCGATCGCATCGGAGAGCTCGCGGCGCAATCCATCATCGCTCTTATTAACGGCGATAATCCCGAATCGAATATCAAGCTCCCCGTTGAACTCATTGAGGGCAAAACCGCGTAGTTCATCCCGTGCCAAAAGAATTCCTCAAACGCCTCTGATGACCGTTCACCGGCATATGTCAACCGTTTGCCGACGACTGGAACTGCGAAAAGACGTATTGGTGTGAAAACGTTTGACATATGAAAACGATTGACATATCTTGCCATTGTACCGAGTTAGTATGTCGTGGAAAGGAAGTCTCGGATGCACAAGGTGTATTACCAGCCTGAGGGAATTTGGGTAGGCGACATCATGCCGTACGGCGAGGACGGCACGTTCTATCTCTATCATCAGCGTGACACGCGTAACCCCGAACCTTTCGGAGAGCCGTTTGGCTGGGCACTCGCTACGACCAAGGATTTCGTCAACTACAAGGACTTTGGCGAGAGCCTTGAGCGCGGCGGCGACGAGGAAGTCGACCAGTACATTTATGCCGGCACGGTGTTTAAGGTGGGCGACAAGTACCATGCGCTCTACACTGGTTGCAATCGCGATAAGGTCCGCGCACGTTTGATGAAGCAGGTTCTTCTTCACGCGACGAGCGACGACGCCGTCAAGTGGGAGAAGAACATCGCCGAGACGCTGCTTCCGCCCCAGGAGGGTTACGATGACCGCAACTGGCGCGATCCCTTTGTGCTTTGGGATGAGGAGAACGAAGAGTACATGCTCATCCTCGGCACGCGTGTGGGCGAGGACAAGCGTCTGATGACCGGCCGCCTGGTCAAGTTCACCTCCAAGGATCTGACCAACTGGGAGTTCCAGGGCGACTGGTGGAACCCGGGCCTGTACACCATGTTTGAGATGCCTGATCTCTTTAAGATGGGCGACTGGTGGTACCTCGTCTTTTCCGAGTACAGCGACGGCAACAAGACCCGTTACCGCATGTCCAAGTCCATCAACGGTCCTTGGATTACCCCCGCTGACGACTCCTTCGACGGCCGCGCGTACTACGCCGCTCGCACCGCATTCGATGGCGAGCGCCGCGTTCTCTTTGGTTGGGTCCCGACGCGCGACGAGGGCGGCGACCCCAGCTCTTACCTGTGGGGTGGCACTTTTATGCCCCTCGAGATCGTTCAGCGTGCCGACGGAACGCTCGGCACCAAGCTCCCCGACAGCATGCTTGGCGCCTTTGGCGAGGCTAAGGCAGTCGAGACCTTTGAGCTTTCCTGCGAGTCGGGCAAGGTCGAGCAGGTGCTCGCCGCGGATGCCGGCTCCACCTACTTGCTCGATGCCGACATTGAGCTCGGCGGTAACGCTGCCGGCTTCTCGGTCAAGTTCGCCGAGGACGCCGAGACTGGTCTTGCCTATGAGTTCCGCGCCAACCTGCGCGAGGGCAAGCTCGAGTTCACGCCGGCTCCCCAGTACCCGTGGTTCCAGGTCAACAACATGGGCCTCGAGCGTCCGTTGTTCTTTAAGGGCGAGGGCACTCACCATGTGCGTCTGGTCGTCGACGACGACATCGCGACCATCTTTGTCGATGATGTTGCGCTCAACGCTCGCTTCTGCAACAAGCAGGGCCAGGGTGTGGCGCTTACCGTCACCGACGGTGCGCTCAAGTGCGCAAACGCAACGATCGCGTCTCTGTAGCGGCAACGAACCGTTTTATGATTTAGAAAAGGAATGGAGAGGAACATGGACTACAAGGCAGTGTCCCAGCAAGTCGTCGACAACGTCGGCGGACTGGAGAACATCGAGGGCGCCACGCATTGCGTGACCCGTCTGCGTCTGGTGCTCAAGGATACGAGCAAATACAACAAGGCCGAGCTCGAGAACATCGATGGCGTCAAGGGCGTGCTGTACAACAGCGGCCAGCTCATGATCATCTTCGGTACCGGTACCGTCAACAAGGTTTACGATGAGTTTATGGCTCTGACGGGCGTTAAGGAGATCAGCGCTTCCGAGGTCAAGGGCGCCGAGGCGGACAAGAAGGGCAAGTTCTTCTCGGTCCTCAAGGTATTCTCGGACATCTTTATCCCCATCATTCCCGCCTTCGTCGGCGCTGCAATCATCATCGGCCTTAAGTCGCTGATCGTTGCCAACGGCCTCTTTGGCATGGAGGGCAGCCTCGCCGATCACAGCGAGTTCCTCAAGAACCTCGCAAGCTTCTTTGCCATTATCGCCACCACGTTCGACTACCTGCCTGTCCTGGTTATGTACAGCGCAGTCAAGCGTTTTGGCGGTAACCCGATCCTGGGCATCCTCGTCGGTATCGTCATGGTTCACCCGAGCCTTATGAACCGCAACACGTTCGTTATGGACCCGACGGGTGCTGAGTACTGGAACTTCGGTCCGCTATCCATTCCCATGGTTGCTTTCCAGGGCGGTGTGTTCCCCGCAATCCTGACTGCCTGGTTTATGGCCAAGGTCGAGAAGATTGCCCAGAAGTACATCCCCGAGGTCGTTTCATTCGTCTTTGTCCCGACCGTTACCCTGATTCTTGCTAACGTCGCCCTGTTCACCGTGTTCGGCCCGCTCGGCAACCTGATCGGCGACGTCCTCGCCGGCGTAATCGATATCCTGTACAACAGGATGGGCGTCTTTGGTGCCTTTGTCTTCGCCGCGTTCCTGCAGCCGCTCGTCGTTACCGGTACGCATCAGTTCATCCAGGGTATCGAGGCCAACCTTGTTGCCACGACTGGCTTCAACTACATCCAGGCCATCTGGTCGGTTTCCATCATCGCCCAGGGCGGCGGCGCCATCGGTATGTACCTCATTCACAAGAAGCACTCCAAAGAGCGCAACATCTGCATGTCGTCCTTTATCCCGACGCTGGTCGGAATCTCCGAGCCCGCTATCTTTGCTGCAAACATGCGCTATTCGATCATTCCGTTCATCTGCGCATGCATCGGTGCAGGCTGCGGCGGTGCCTTCGTCAAGCTCTTTGAGGTGCGCGCTATCGGTCAGGGTCTGACCGGCGTGCTTGGCCTGCTCATCGTCACGCCCGAGACTCTCGTGTGGTATGTGGCTGGCAATCTCATCGCCTTTATCGTGCCGATCGTCTTGATCTTTGCCTACAACAAGGCAAAGGGCGTTCCGACCACCGATGAAGAGGGCGCTGGCGCTGGCTTCGACGTTAGCTTCTAGTTGAGCCGTTCAGCGTAACGTGCGGATAAGTCCATTTGAGGAGGGGCGTTCGGCTCGTGTGAGTCGAGCGTCCTTCCCTATAGACGAGAAGGCCAATGGCGATGTTTAATCAAAAAAATAAGGTGACACGCGCGGACTATGAGCAGTGGCGAGCCGGACAGGATGAGACGGCGGCTCGCATCGCGTCCGACCCCGATAGACTCCTGTTCCATGTGGAGCCTGAGCTTGGCTGGCTCAACGACCCCAACGGTTTGGTGCAGATTGGTGATACGTATCACATCTATCACCAATACGATCCGTTCGATGCTGCGCATGGCGGTCCAGTGCTTTGGAACCATCTGACGACAAAGGATTTTGTGACGTACGAGAATCACGGCCCCGCGCTGTTCCCCGATTCCGATTTGGATTCGAACGGAGCGTATTCTGGTTCTGCCTTTGTGCGTGATGGCAAGATTCACTACTTCTATACCGGCAACGTCAAGCATTTTGATCGCGATGATTACGACTACGTGTTGACGGGTCGTGAGCAAAACCAGATTCATATGGTTGCGGAGAACCCCGACGAATTGGGCGAGAAGCGCATAGCTGTTGGACCGGTCGATTACCCCGACGATATCGGTACGCACGTGCGCGACCCCAAGATCCTTGAGCACGATGGTATCTACTACATGGTTCTGGGCGCTCGTACGAAAGACGACCGCGGCTGCGTGCTTGTCTATACCTCGCGCGATCTAGAGGACTGGAACTATGCGACGCGTATTGAGCTGGGCGAGAAGTTTGGCTTTATGTGGGAGTGCCCCGATCTGTTTGAGCTCGATGGTGAGCTTGTTCTCGTTTGCTGTCCGCAGGGTGTGCCTGCCGATGGTTGGCGTTACCGCAATCCGCATCAGTGCGTGTGGTTCCCCATCGAGGCCGATTGGGAGGCGCCGAGCTTTAAAATCGTCGGGCAGGGCATGCCCCCGATGGTCGATGCCGGTTTTGATTTCTATGCTCCGCAGTCCTTTGAGGATGCTGCAGGCCGGCGTTTGATGATCGGATGGTCGGGTTGCCCCGATGCGACGGCAGAAAACCCGACGGTGGCGCGCGGGTGGCAGTGCGCGTTGACGGTGCCGCGAGAGCTGAGCATGCGCGATGGTAAGCTCTGCCAGCAGCCGGCGCACGAGATTGAGAGGATGCGCGGCGAGTGCGTTCGCGCGACAGGCGGTGAAACCGTTGAGGAGCCGGGCCGCCTGTTTGATCTTGTGGTTTCCTGTGAGGGCGCCAAGATGGTCGAGCTCGAGATTCGCAAGGGTGTCTTTGTGCGCTATGCAGACGGGATGCTTACCCTCGACATGGGTGACGAAGGCTATGGGCGCGACCAGAGGTCGATCGAGCTCAGCGAGCTTCGCGACCTGCGCGTGCTTTCGGACACTACGATGGTCGAGATTTTTGCAAATGGCGGCGAGGCGGCACTTACGAGCCGTACCTATTCGCCGGCGGTTTCGGCGATGGGGTTGCATGCCGAGGGTGCGGCATCGATGAATTTCTACCGCCTCGTGCATTAACCGTGCATGGGGCACGATTGGACTTGCTGGGCGAAATGAATCGCAGTTGCCGCGGCCAACTACCGTTTATCGCGTATAGCGACCGTTTGCGGAGTAAGTAACACTTAGTAATAAACCGTGTAGAATCTCAGGTTAGCACGGAGTTTTCCAGGGAGACGCTGTCCTTTGTTGTGCGCAAGGGGCGGCGTCTCTTTGGCGCTTGGACGCCGTTGTGCAACAGTGCGGCGGCGCGTGCCATGTATTGAAAAGCCAATGTCGAGATGGGTCGTGATAATAATGGGCAAGTACGTAATCGTGGTTGAGTCTGGGTCGGATGTGACGCCGGAGCTCTGCGAGCGCTACGGCATCGTGCGCGTGCCCATGCATGTCACGATTGGTGACGAGACCGTCGAGGACGGCTCCATCGATCCGCTCGAGATTTACTCGCGCTGCAACGAGTTTGGCGTAATGCCCAAGACCAGCGGCTGCGCGCCTGCAGATTTTGCGCACGTATATGACCGTATCCATGCCGAGCAGCCCGATGCGACCATTCTGCATCTTGCGTACTCCGAAGTCACGACTTGCTCGCATCAGTCCTCCAAGATTGCGGCTAAGGGCCGCGACTACGTATTCTCCATGGATACGCGTTTTGTCTCGGTGGGCCAGTCGCTCGTTGCCGTCGAGACCGCCAAATACATCGAGGCTCACCCCGATGCCACCGTCGACGAAATTTTCGCCTTCACCAATTCGGTGATGGACCGTGTGCTGCTGGGCTTTGTTCCTACCGACCTAGCCTTCCTTAAGGCGGGAGGTCGTCTGTCCAACGTGGCATTCCTTGGCGCCCACCTGCTCAAGATTAAGCCCTGCATTGAGGTGACGGGCGGTAAGTTTGTGGCGACCAAGAAGTTCCGCGGCTCTATGCTCAAGTGCGCCCGCGCCTTTATTGACCACATGGTTGCGAAGGGCGAGATTGACTACTCGCACATTGGCCTGGCGTATTCGGTAGGCCTTTCCCAGGAGCTGCGCGACGACATGGAAGTCTATGCGCACGACCTGGGCTTTAAAGACGTTACCTGGACTCAGGTCGGCGGTGTCATCTCGAGCCATTGCGGCCCGACCGCCTTCGGTGCGGTGCTCACGCTCAAGGCGTAAAGGCTGTAGGTGAGCATTCTTCGCCTTCACATCTCGACATGGGCTCCCGTCACGGTAATGGGGGATAGATTAAAACGTGCCATTCTAGCCCGAGACGTTTAAACGCAAACGTATGGGCTAGAATGGCTCTGGCATTTATGTAGCTAAAATCAAAGAGAGGCAAGGTAGCGGGAATGGCTGAGATGACGCTCGAGGGTGTGGACGCTCGTCCTGAGGACTCCGCGTTTGCCCTGGGCCGCGTGCATTCGATTGAGACGATGGGAACGGTCGATGGACCCGGCATCCGCTTTGTGGTGTTTGTTCAGGGCTGCCCCATGCGTTGTGCGTATTGCCACAACCCCGATACCTGGTCGGTTAACGGCGGCACCATGGTGACCGTCGAGCACCTGATGGACGAGTTTCAGAGCAACCATGAGTTTTACCGCAGCGGTGGTATTACGGTATCCGGCGGCGAGCCGCTCCTGCAGCCTGAGTTCTTGGCCGACCTGTTCCGCGCCATGCACAATAACCCCGACGGCCGCGTGCATACCTGCTTGGATAGCTGCGGCTATGCGTTCGATCCCGCGCATCCCGAGAAGTTCGATGCCGTACTCAACGAGACCGATATGGTGCTGCTCGACATTAAACACGCCGATCCCGTCGAGCATAAAAAGCTGACCGGTTGCGATCCCGCACGTATTCTGGCGTTTGGTGATGAGCTCGCGCGTCGCAAGATTAAGGTTGTTATTCGCCACGTGGTAGTGCCGGGTATTACCGATACGGTGGAGGAGTGCGAGGCGCTCGGTCGCTTGATTGCCCCGTGGCATAACGTGGTCGGCCTGGAGATGCTGCCGTATCACACGATGGGTGTCGTCAAGTACGAGCAACTGGGCATTCCCTATAAGCTCGAGGGCGTGCCCCAGATGGATACCGCGCGCATGCCCGAGCTGCGCAACGCCGTCATGACGGGCATGAAAAAGCGCCGCGCGGAACTCAAAAACGCCATCGGCTAGCGAGCCATTTTCAGGCACTCATTGGGGACAGACTTAAATGAGTGCCCCTGGGCACCAAGTTGATTGCCAAAGAGCCCTGTCAAGTTGCGGTGGAATAGTTCTTGTTTTTCGGCTTATGCCGCCCAAATAGGAACTATTCCACCGCAACTGCGTTTTGGGCGGAGATGCGCAACAGAATCGTGCCATTTGGATAAATACGCTTGTGGTTTCTTTAAAGACACCTTAAACGTCGCTGAATATCTTTGGAAAGAAATGCCTGCTCGGTATTATGCTGCTCATATATGAACGGTAGCAGTCAGGAGACCACGTGCGAAACAACGCATCGCGGGACGAGTATGTGCCGCAGCATGGCAGCAGATATGAGACGAGGGGCACGCCTTCGCGTGGCCACGCTGACGCTCGCATCCACGTAACGAAGATTGCCGCAATTGGGATGCTAACGTTGGTGGTTATTATCCTCGGAATTACCGCTAAAACCTACGCCTCGGAGCGAATGGCACACTCAGATGCGTCAACGGTACAGACGCAAAACAAAAAGGTCTCTGAATCTAAAGCCACCGCAAGCCAAACCCTGTCGACAGCGAGTCTCAAGACGAGGCTTTCGAAGGCGGACTTTAACGATATTCCCTCAGGCGATACCGTGCAGACCTTTTCACTGGTTGATGACCAGATTCCCGCCTTGGAGGATGAGAGCCTCGCCGCGCTCCAAGATGCCCTGAGTCAGGCGCAGGAGCTGGGCGATGTGGGCGTGGTGTTCTACGACCTGTCAAGTGGCAAGGGCGTGACGTATAACGCGGACGCCGAGGTGTACGGTGCGAGCAGTTATAAGGCGCTCTATGTACTCTACGTCTGCGAATCTCTGGTCGAGACGGGTCAGGTCTCACTCGATGATTCCCTTGGCACCTATGGCGGCTACAACATGGGCTGGCAGACGGTGCGCGACCTGATCGAGGCCGCGGTCGTTAATTCGGACAACGATTCGTTTATTGCGTTACGCGCGGCGTTTGACCGTGTCGGTTACGAGGATTGGATTGTCGGTCTTGGCATCGATTACGATACCGCACTCGATCCGATGAGTGATTTTCCCACTTATTGCCCGCGCACCTCGGCCAAGTTGTGGCGCGAGATGAGTGAGTATTTGAGCAGGGGCAGTGAGACCTCCCAGTGGTTATCTGAACTGCTGTCATCAACATCGCGCTCATTTATCCGTGATGGCATTGCGGACGACCAAGCCTTGGTGCGCAACAAGGCAGGCTGGATTAGCGAGGATGGTTGCTATTCGACATGCGATGCGGTCCTTATCGACATCGATGGCCGTACCTATGTCATGAGCATCATGACATCGATGCCGTGGAGCGACCGCTCGAGCGAGGTTACGGCTGCGATTGCAAAGGCTCTGTTTGATACGCGAGCTGCACTGGCCTAGCGTGTTCGTTTGACGAGGTCAAACAAAATGCTGGTACCATACCGTGGTTGAGAATTTCGTATAGGTTTGGGGAATGGCATGGCTACCATCGCGATTATCGGTGCACTCGAAAAAGAGATCATGCAGATTAAGGAAGAGTTGAGCGACGTCTGCGAGGCACAGGAGGCAGGCTTGACCGTTGTGAGCGGTGAGTTCGACGGCCTGACGCTTGTCGCCACAACGGCGGGCATGGGCACGGTGAATGCCGCCGCCGCAACACAGCACCTCATTAGCAAGTATGCTCCACAGGCAGTTGTGCTTTCGGGTATCGCGGGCGGTTTGAACCCCAAACTCCATATCGACGACGTGGTCATCGGCAAACGCCTGCGCTATCTGGATACCGATACCGCGCTTATCGCCGAGTCTGCACCGGGGCTCGAGGAGTTTGGCTCGACGCCTGCGCTGGTCGATATTGCTGCCGATGTGCTTGCTGAGCGTGGCTTTGTCAACGCTTCCACAGATGCAGCCGCCTCGAACGAGGGTGCAAAGCAGTTCCTCGTCGGCACGATTGCCACGGGCAACCGCTTTGTAACGGGCGCCGCCATGCGCAACGACGCTATCGAGGCGACGCATGCCGATTGCGTTGGCATGGAGGGCGCGGCAATTGCCCATGTCGCAACTAAAAATGGTGTCGATTGCCTGGTGCTGCGCGCTATCAGCGATAATTGTGACGAGGCGTACGATGCGATCTGCGACCGCGAGTTCGACCTGTTCGAGTATGCCCGTACCGCGAGTGGCATTACGCTCGATATCGTTCGCCGTATCGCTGCTATCTATTAGCGCGCTCTTTTGTAAGAACCTACGACCAAGGAGTGTCCATGGCCGATTCCATTAACTACCAGCTTGCCAAGTTCGTTGCCAGCTATGGCAAGGTTTCGCAGATTCCCGAGTCCACCTGCCCCGAGGTGAGTTTCGTCGGCCGCTCCAACGTGGGCAAGTCGTCGATCATGAACAAGCTTTTTGGCCGCAAGAACCTCGTCAAGGTCTCGAGCACACCGGGCAAGACGAGCAACATCAACTTCTTTGAGGCTGACGACGTGCACTTCGTCGACCTGCCGGGTTATGGTTTCGCCCGTCGTTCCAAGGCCGAGCGTGACCGCTGGGCAGAACTTATCGGCGACTTCTTCGACTCGGAGCGCAGCTTTAACCTGGTCGTGTCGCTGGTGGATATTCGTCACGACCCGAGCAAACTCGACCATGACATGATCGACTACCTTCAGGGCAACGAGTTCAACTTTATCGTCTGCCTCACCAAGGCCGACAAGCTCAGCCGCACCCAGCAGGCCCGCCAGGCAGCAGCCATCAAAAAGCAGCTCAACGTCCCGGCCGAGAACGTAATCATCACAAGCTCCCAAACCGGCACCGGCATCGACGAACTCAAGCGCCGCATCGCCGAGGCTTGCCTCTAATAAGGGCTCTTGGCAGGCAATAGTTTGCATCTATCTATATCACCTCAGTGATAGTTATTGCTACACTATCACTGGGGTGATATTTTTGTTTGGAGGTCGATATGGAGCTTTGGCACGGGTCGGAGGTTGTTGTCGAGCATCCGTCGTTGGATAAATGCAGACAATTCAATGACTATGGGTGTGGGTTTTATTGCACGCCACATGAGGAAATGGCAATGGAGTGGGCATGTCGGACCGAGTCCGATGGTATTGCGAATCGATATGAGCTCGATATTGATGGTCTCGCGGTCTTGGATTTGGAGTCCGGGGAGTTTTCAATCCTCAATTGGCTTGCGATTTTGGCTAACAATAGGGAGTTCAATGTTTCGACACCGCTAGCGCGCGAAGGACTTCGTTATCTGCTGGATAACTGCCTGATTGATATTTCTCCCTATGACGTTATTCGAGGCTATCGTGCAGACGATTCCTATTTCTCGTTTGCAAGACAGTTTGTCAACGGCATGATTTCGCTCAGACAATTGCAGCGCATTATGTTTTTGGGGGATTTGGGCATTCAATATGCGCTTATGAGTGAGCGTGCGTTCTCGGCAATCAGATTCTGCGAATGGAAGCAAGCGTTGGGATCTGAGCATTATCCCAAGCGCTTTAAGCGAGAGCAGAACGCGCGGCGCAAGTACTTGGAAACTGTGAATGGATTCGACTCTGAGGGTGTCTACATTAGGGATTTAATGGCAGGGAGGGTTGATTTAAATGATCCAAGAGTTAACGGATTGTGGGCCGAGTAGAACATACCCCGTCTACTATCTCGAGGATGCAATGAACAATCTCGGCGACTGCTTTGACTATGCCGTTAACGATTATGGAGCAGAAGGATCGGAAGTTGCTGAACTCTTTTGCCTGAGCGGCGTAGCTCGCGAGTTCGAACGCGGCAACGCATGGGTAGTGTCGGGAAAATCGGGCGTTGAGCTGTTTGCGCTTATCGCCGAAAGGTCGGGCTATCAATCAAGGCCGATGCCAAATCGAACCTACCGATTCGAAAAGACACCGGAATATTGGGCAGGCTGGATATTGGCATACCTTCAGTGGCGCCTAGGAGAGTCTTTCGAAGATTTGCTGCATGTCGTTCCATTTGATGTGCTACGCAGTCTGTACTACCCCTGGCACGAAGCCTCGGAGGAACGTGTGGCTCGCCTCGTCTGCGATATGGCGAAGAAAGCGTCCAGGCAAACAAAACTTGCGTTAGCAAGAAAGAAGCTTAAGAAAACCCAACAAGACCTGGCATACGAATCAGGCGTATCGCTCCGCTCAATCCAAATGTACGAACAGCGCCAACGAAACATCAACGAAGCCTCGGTAACAACCGTAAGAGCTATAGCAAAAGCCCTCCACTGTAACATCGAAGACCTCCTAGAACCAGTCTTCGAATACAAAGAAACAAGCGCCGCCTAAAGGGGATTCTGGCCACTGATTGCTCAACTTGTGGTTCACCAAGGGCAATTTGAGCAGCGAAGCCGGCTGTCTCGTTGGAGCGTGCAGGCCTTGTTGATATTTAAATCCGCTTTCATATTGAAATGCCCCGCCAAGCTAAAGTGCTCGGCGGGGCAATTTTCGATTGACGATGCTGCCAGGGGTGATCGCGTGCCGAATGTTGGTGTAAGGGCCGCTTCCCTGGCCGTAGAAAGCAGGA
>CABUDJ010000063.1 GCA_902490325.1 uncultured Collinsella sp.
CTCGAGGACCTGGCGGCCGCCGGCAACCATACCTGCGGGCGTCCTCGGCAAGCGGCAGCACGCGACCGATGATGGCGGCATTCTCGCCGTAGCGGGCGGCGCGCATGGCGGCCAGTGCCGCATCTGCCTGTTCGGCCGGCACCACGGCGACCATCTTGCCCTCGTTTGCCACCTGCAACACATCATAGCCGAGCATCTCGCAGGCTGCCTGCACGTCGGGGCGTACGGGCACGGCATCCTCGTCGATCTCCATGGCAACGCCGCTGGCCTGGGCAAACTCGTTGAGCGTGGATGCCAGACCGCCGCGCGTGGGGTCGCGGAAGCAGCGGGTGTCGGGGGCGGCGGCGAGCACGTCGGCAATCAGATGATTGAGCGGCGCAGCGTCGCTTTCGATGTTGCTCGAAAAGGCCAGGCTCTCGCGCTGGCTCATGATGGCGATGCCGTGGTCGCCCAGTGTGCCCGATACTAGGATGACGTCACCGGGCTGGCAGTTAGCGCCGCTGAGCTCCACACCAGCGGGCACCTCGCCTGCGCCGGCGGTATTGATATAGACGCCGTCGGCTCCGCCGCGCTCGACCACCTTGGTGTCGCCCGTGATGATCGCCACGTCCGCCTCGCGCGCGGTCTCGGCCATGGTTTGCACAATCTGGCTCAGCTTGTCCATGGGATAGCCCTCTTCGAGGATAAAACCGCATGAGAGGTAGCGCACGTTAGCGCCCGAGGTCGCGACGTCGTTGACGGTTCCGCATACGGCGAGACGGCCGATATTGCCGCCGGGGAAGAACTGCGGCGTTACCACAAAGCTGTCGGTCGACATGGCGATTCGCCCGCTTGCGGGCAGCGCGGCGACACCGGCATCGTTGCCCGCAAGCAGCTCGGGCGATCCAAAGGCATCAAAAAAGACCTCATCGATAATGCGCTTCATCATCTGACCGCCGGAGCCGTGGCCCAGCAGGACAGTGCTATCGGTGGCAGTACGGGACATATCGAAAACTCCAATCGTGGGTGGAATTATATGGGTGAGGCGCAGCGTCGACCGGTCCGCCGTTCGTTGGAACGGCGGAACCTAGCAGTCGCGGTAGCGGTAGTACGCCGCACAGCTGCCCTCCGAGCTCACCATGCAGGGGCCGACGGGATGCTCGGGTGTACAAGCGTGGCCGAACAGAGGGCAGTCGCTCGGCGCAATGGCTCCGCGCAGCACGTCGCCGCAGCGGCATCCGCGTGGCTCGACCGTCGGCTCGATGGGCACGTCAAAGCGGGTACGGGCATCAAAGCGCGAGAGCTCGGGGCGGATGGAAAGGCCCGAGTTGGCAATCGGCCCCAGCCCGCGCCACGTGGTGTCGCATGGCTCAAACACCTGCTCGACCAGCTGGCGCGCCACGGGGTTACCGTCTGCGTTGACGCCACGGCGGTAGGCGTTGTCGATCGCCGGCCTGTTCTCGACAACCATCTGGACCAGCATGCAGATGCCCTGCAGAATATCGACTGGCTCAAACCCGGTGACTACGCCGGGGGTCTCGAACTCATTGACCAAAAACCCAAAGGGTGCCAGACCCGTGATGGTAGCGACGTGACCAGGCAGGATAAAGCCGTCGATGATCGTCTCGGGGTCGTTGGAGATCGCACGCAGAGCCGGCGGCGTGGTCTTGTGAGCGCAGTAGACCGAGAAGTTCTGGAGCCCGCGTGCGTCGGCCTCCAGGATAGCGGCGGCAATGGTGGGCGTCGTGGTCTCAAAGCCGACGCCCATAAAGATGACCGGACGTTCGGGATTGTGCTCGGCAATGTCGAGCGCGTCGAGCGGAGAGTAGACGATGCGGATGTCGCGCCCCGCCGCCTTTTGCGCGGCAAGCGAGGTGGACGATCCGGGCACGCGCATCATGTCGCCAAACGTGGTGATGATGGCGCCGTCCATCTTGGCGAGTGCGATTGCGTGGTCGATATCGCGGTTGGCGGTGACGCAGACCGGACAGCCCGGGCCGCTCAGCAGCTTGAGCCCCGCCGGCATAATGGAGCGAAAGCCATAGCGGCCGATGCTCACGGTGTGCGTGCCGCAGACTTCCATAAGGTTGATGGTGCGGTCGCCGACAAGCTCATGGATGCGCTCGATGAGCTCGCGGGCAAGCTTGGGGTCGCGGAATGCCGAAAAGTCGATACCGGAGTGAACCGGCTGTGCCGCCGCCACTAGTATGCCTCGGCCGGGTTGGTGACCAGCTGGTCCTCTTCGACCAGCTCAGTCATGGTATTGACCAGGTCGAGCGTCTCCTGCGCCTCCTGCTCGTCGACAATCTGAATGCCAAAGCCGGCGTGCACGAGAATATAGTCGCCTACCTGTGCCGTCGGCACGAGGCGCAGCGAAACGGGGCGCTCGATGCCCATCATGTCGACGGTCGCCTTAAGGTCGTCGTCGCGTTTGACCACTTTACCGGGAACGGCAAGGCACATAATGTTCCCCTTTTATACGTTTTGCGCTGGATAGGCGCCTAATTACCCATCAGTTGATGGTAGCGCTCGCGGGAGTCACGAGCAAACGCGTTACACCTGTGAGACGGCGGCGCGCAGACTGGCAAAACAGCCTATCGCGATGTTGTCTGCGCAAGACGAGCGCTTGCGACCGCCGCCTGGCCGTAGGCGATGCAGCCGTCATTGACGGGTGCGGTGTGGGGGACAAGGACAGTAAGGCCTGCGCTTTTGAGCTCGCGGGTGAGGAACTGAAGCAGGAGTCGGTTCATGAACACGCCGCCCGAGAGCACGACGGTGTCGATGCCTTCACGGACGCAGATCTCGCTTGCGATGCGGGCCGACGCGCGTGCGATGGTGACATGGAAGTCGAGCGCGAGCTTGCCGGCGGGCACGCCGGTCCTGATTCCCTCCAAAAGCGCCTCAAAAAGCGGTCTGGAGTTCAGAACATGGCAGTCGTCCGGACGGGATGATTCGGTTACGGAAAAGCTGGCCATATTGCCGGTGGGGCAGGCACTTTCACTGCTGAGCGCGCGCCAGGCGGCGGCTTCGAATTCTATGGCGGGTTCGCCCTCGTAGGTTGCCTTGTCGCAGATGCCCAGAATTGCTGCCGCGGCATCAAAGAGACGCCCCATGCTGCTGGTACGCGGGCTGTTGATGCCGCGCTCGATCATGGTGGCTGTCACGCTGCGCGTTTGCTCGTCGAGGCTGTCCAAAAGCCGAGCGGCGCCTGGGTGCTCGAGCAGGCCGAGCTCACTGAGCAGGGCAAAGGCGTTGCGGCGGGCGTCGCGCACGGAGGCCGCCCCGCCGGGGAGCGCCCAGGTGCGCAAATGCGCGGCGCGCTCAAAGCCGCCAAGGCTGGCAACAAGAAACTCGCCGCCCCAAATGGTCCCATCGGTACCGGCGCCGGTGCCGTCAAAGGCGATGCCAAGGACGCGCGCGTCGGTTGTAAGCTGGCCCGCGGCGATAGCCTCGGCCATTACGCTCGCGATATGCGCATGATGGTGCTGCACCTCGACGAGCGGCAGATTGCATTTTCGCGCCTGCTCGCGCGCCCACTGGCTCGATAGATAGCTGGGATGTACATCGCAGGCTAAGGCGGCGGGCGCCAAGTCAAAGAGATCTTCCAAGCGCGTGCGCGCGGCGTTCCAGGCATCGAAGGTCCCGCCGTTTTCAACATCGCCGATATGCTGCGACACAAAACAGGTTGCCTCGCCGTTCGTCCCTTCACGCGTGAGCGCAATCGTGGCCTTTTGTTGTGGCCCGCAGGCGAGCACGCAGGACGGAGCGCCGTCGAGCGCCGGCAGCGGCAGCGGCTGGGGTGCATATCCGCGAGCGCGGCGCACGGGCATAACGGCGCCGTCGACCACGCGCACAACAGAGTCGTCGTAGCGCGAGAGGATCGCGCGGTCGTTACCGAGCAACGCGTCGGCGATGCCGGCGGCAACGAGGTGTTCCCAGGCAAGATCGTCGTCGGTCTCGATGGGCTCTTCGCTCAGGTTTCCGCTGGTCATGACGAGCGCGTGCATACCGCGGGCTTCTGCCGCGGCAAGCAGCAGATGCTGAAGCGGGGTGTAGGGGAGCATAACGCCGAGCTCGGGCAGGTCGCGCGCGACGGACGGTGCGAGCGCGAGGGCGTCGGGAGAATCACCGCTCTCGCAAACAGCACGTCGGCGCAGCAGCACAATGGGGCGAATGCTGCCGGCCAGCAAGCCGCGCTCAACGTCGCTGATATGGCACAGGCGTTCAGCGTCGGCAAGGCTGCGCACCATAACGGCAAGTGGCTTGTTGCTGCGGCGTTTACGGCGGCGAAGCTCGGCTACCGCCTGCTCGTTGGAGGCGTCACAGGATAGATGGAATCCGCCCAGGCCCTTGATGGCGACGATGCCACCAAGGGCCAGCAGCTCAACGCAGCGGTCGATAATGGCGTCGCTGGTCTCGCGCGTGGTGCCGACGGCCAGCGGCGCGGCGGCTTCGCCCGGCTCATCGCCCACGCTCGCTTCGCGCCACATGATATGCGGCCCGCAATTAAAGCAGGCATCGGGCTGCGCGTGAAAGCGACGGTCGAGCGGATTGGCATACTCCGCGGCACACTCAGGGCACATGGGAAAACGGTCCATCGAGGTAGCCGCTCGGTCATAAGGCAGCGATCGGATGATGGTAAAGCGTGGGCCGCAGTTAGTGCAGTTGATAAAGGGGTAGTGATAGCGTCGGTCGGCGGGATCGAACAGCTCGCGCAGGCAATCGTCGCAGGTGGCGATATCGGGCGAGACGAGCGTCGTGTGCGCGGTCTGGTCCTGCGATGCTACGATGCGAAAACCCTCTTCATTGGCGGCATCCCAACCGTTGGCTGCCAGGTCCACAACCTCGACATGCTCTACGCGGGCTGCCGCAGGCGCATGCTCAGAAAGCGCGGCAACAAAAGCATCGAGCGCACCGGCCAGAGCATGCGCTTCGATATGCACGCCGTCGCCCGCGTTGAGCACCCATCCGCAAATGCCATGCGCCATGGCCTCGCGATACACAAACGGCCGCATGCCAACGCCCTGCACAATGCCCGTCACATGAATATGCACATGCCGCATGCGACACCCCTCATCAAAACCGACCAAAAAAGGACAGGTTTGTTTTGGTAGGTAAAACTTCTAAACCTGCCAAAACAAACCTGTCCCTTTTTGGCAGGTGCGCTGCGGGAAATTCCGCTACAGCCCCAGGCTCTGCTTGGTGGCGGCGCACGTGAGCTCGCCGTGCTTAACGCCGCGCAGGCCCAGCAGGCGGTCGGCTAGTTCGTAGACGCGCTCGCCGCGACCCTTGAGCGCCAGAATCTCCAAGCAGTTGTGGTGATCCAGATGCACGTGCATGGTCGACACGATCTCGTCGGTGTAGTCGTGCTGCACCTCGTCCAGGCGGCGCGTCAGATCGCCGGTATGGTGGTCGTAGATCATGGTGAGCGACCCGATAACATGCTCATCGGGCGTGCGCATCTGCTCTTTGGCGATTGAGGCGCGAATCAGGTCGCGCACGGCCTCGGATCGGTTGGCCACGTCGCCGCGGCGTGCGATCTGCTCGTCAAAACGGCGCAGCAGGTCGTCGGGTGCGGTAACCGAAAAACGGACCAGCTCGGAGCCGGAGCCACTACAGTGGCAGCCCGCGTCACCGTCCGCCCCGTGCGGATGCTCGTGCTCGTACCCGCAGCCGTGCTCGTGTTCGGCCACCTTACACCAGCTTCACGGAGCCGACGGAGTTGTGGTCGGCCTCGATGGCTTCCTCGTAGCCCTCGAGTGCGTCGTGGGCCTCGTGCAGCGCGGCCATGGCGGCCTCGAGCTTGGCGCCGATGCGCTCCATGTCAAAATTCTCGGTCGCATGCAGCAGCTGATGGCTCCACTCGTGAGCGAGCTCGATGGTGTCGTCGACCTGCTTGACGCTCATGGCAAGCTGGCTCATGTTCATTCCAACATCATGCATGGGAAATCTCCTTTTGTATGGGGCAGTTCAGTGGTTCAGATTTTACTACGCCCGCTCTGTGCGCAGCTGCATAAGAAAACGGGTGCGAGTCTGTGCGACTCGCACCCGTTCACTGGGGGCTGTTTGTAACTACCATACTATCCGTGGTCGCACGCGCCGCACCCGGCAGTCCGGCGAGCGGTGCAAAACCGCTCATGGACGGCGGGTAAGTAACAAGCGTATTACAGGTGCTTCTCCAGCAGCGCCTGCAGCCTCGCCTTGGGTAGAGCGCCAACCGAGCGGTCAATCTCCTCGCCGTTCTTAAACACAATCAGCGTGGGGATGCTCATGACGCCATACTTCATGGCCAGGTCCTGGTTGCCGTCGACGTTGCATTTGGCAACGGCAAGCTTGCCGGCCAGCTCGTCGGCTACCTCGTCTACGATGGGCGAGAGCGATCGGCAGGGCCCGCACCAGGGCGCCCAAAAATCGACCAGCACGGGCAGGCTGTCGTTAACGATGGAATCGAAGTTCTCGGGGGTAATCTGCTTAATGTCAGCCATGGTGACCTCCATAATACGACGCGGCTCGGCCGCGTAAAACTCAGTACGACCGTGCTTATACCCAGCCGCCCGCAAAGCAACCACTCGCGGGCGGCTCTTTTATCAAAAGCGCCGCAAAACCCCTTTCTTCAGATATGGGGATATAAGGCGCATCGGCGTCAGCCGATATACATATACGGCTGCAAGTGGTATACTGTTTTCATGGATAGATACAGGAGCAACGACAACATAGTCTGGGACTGCGACTACCATGTGGTCTTCTGCCCGAAATACCGCAGGAAGGTGCTCGTGGACGGCATCGGCTCCCGCTTCGAGGAGATCGCGCACGAGGTCGCGGAGGAACTCGATTTCGAGATAAGGGAAATCAAGGTCATGCCCGACCGCGTGCACATGCTCGTCTCAGTCGACCCCCAGTTCGGCATCCACCGGGCCGTGAAGCGCATCAAGGGCAGGACCAGCCACGACCTGCGCGCCGAGTTCCCGCAGCTGAAGCGCAAGCTGCCGACGCTCTGGACGAACAGCTACTTCGTCTCGACCGTCGGCGGGGCGACGCCCGAGGCCGTCAGGCAGTATATCGAGGACCAGAGGAACGCGTGAGGGCCATGGACAAGACCTTCGAGTACCGCATATACCCGAGCGCCGAGCAGGAGGCCCTCCTGCAGAAGACCTTCGGCTGCTGCCGCTGGGTCTACAACAGGGTGCTGGCGATGAGGCGGGACGAGTACGCGCGGACGGGCAAATCGAGGCACATCAACTCCTACATCACCCAGATCCCCGCCTGGAAGAGGGCGGACGCGCCGTGGCTCTCCGAGGTGGACTCCATGGCACTGCAGCAGTCCCTGCGCGACCTGGACAAGGCATTTAAGAACTTCTTCCGCGCACCAGGCAAGGTGGGCTTTCCGAAGTTCAAGTCCAAACGCGCGGGGAGGAAGAGCTACCGCACGAATGGCGTCGGGATAATCGACGCCAGGCACGTGAGGCTGCCAAAGCTGGGGACCGTCAGGGCGCGGGTGAGCCGTCCCGTGGAGGGGCGCGTCCTGTCCGCGACGGTCAAGCAGGTGCCGAGCGGCAAGTACTACGTGGCGATATGCTGCGCGGACATCCCCGCCACGGACGCGCCGGCCCCGACCGTCGGGTTCCTGGGAGTCGATGCGGGAATACACGACATAGCCACCTGCTCCACGGGGGAGCGCCTGCCCAACCCCAAAAACCTGCAAAGGAGCGAGAGGAGGCTGGCGCGGGAGCAGCGGCGGCTCTCGCGCAAGCGGAAGGGCTCCGCAAATCGCGCCAGGCAGCGTGTCAGGGTCGCGCGGGCGCACGAGAAGGTTGCCAACCGGCGGAAGGACGCCCTGCACAAGTTCACGACGCATGCGGTGGGAGAAAGCCAAAACATCGCGGTCGAGGACCTGAACGTCAGGGGCATGCAGAGGAACCGCCGCCTCGCCAAGGCCGTGGGCGATGCCGCCATGTCGGAGCTGGCGCGCCAGCTCGAGTACAAATGCGCATGGTCGGGGCGCGGCTTCGTAAGGGTGGGCAGGTTCTATCCGTCCAGCAAGACGTGTTCCGCATGCGGTTACGTCTACAGGGGACTGACGCTGGCCGAACGGGTATGGGACTGCCCCGCGTGCGGCATGCGTCACGACCGCGACCTGAACGCCGCCGTCAACATCGCCCGCGAGGGAAGGAGAATCCTGGAAGGTACCGCAGGGCATGCGGGAACCGCGGCAGACGCCGCAAACGCTTGTGGAGAGGGCGTAAGACCTACGGCTGCATGCGCAGTCTAGGCAATTCTCGGTGAAGCAAGAATCCCCTGGCTTTAGCCATGGGGAGTGTCAAATAATGGTGGGCACGCAAACGATTGGAGAGCGCATACCTATGTCACAAAGCCAGAAAAAAGAAGCCATCGCCCAGGCGGCCGAGCAGGAGCTCGCATCGCTTGCGGGTCGTGGCGTGCGCATCGCAGGCAACGCGTGCTCGCCGATTGTGCTGGTAAAAGGCGATTTGGATGAGGCCGAGCGCTCGGGCGGCGAGCTTGCCGCAGGCGCGGATGGCGCGGCGCTGCGTAAGGCGCTCGGGGCCATCGGTTATGCGCCCGAGGATTTTTGCGTGCTGGCAAGCGTCGCCGGTGCGGGCGACGGAACGGTGGCGGTGGGCCATGCCCTGCCGTGCGAGCTGTTCCGCGAGGCGCTCGAGGCGCTGGACCCCGAGGCGGTGCTGTTGCTGGATGATCGTGCGGCCGATACCATGCGCGAGACCTATGCCGATATGCTCGTGGCGATCGATGACTTCGACACCGCCATGCTCAAGCCCGGCTTGATCGCCCATGTGCAGGGTCGCCGCGTGCTCGCGCTCGACGGTTTTGAGGCGGCGCTCACTGACAAAGCCGCCAAGCAGCGCATGTGGGCATACATCAAGCAGCTGACCCCGGCGGCCGCTCCGCTGTAGCGGATTGGCGCCGGTAAGGCGGCCCTGACGGGTCGAGCGCGGCGCCGGCTTATCGCGTCCCTACATCACAGCGCGCAGCTCAAACCGATCGCCGTTAATGCGGAACTGACAGTTGCCGTTCATGCGCTCCACGGCAAGTTTGATGCTCCTGGTGCCAAAGCCGTGGCCCGCATGCCGGGTCACGGGCATGCCGTCGACCATGCGCGGCGCGCGGTCAAACGTGTTGGAAACTAACAGCAGCAGCTGGCCGTCCTCTAATCGCAGGTCAAAGTCGACGAATCGCTTTCCCTGGGGCGCGGCGCTTGCGGCGGTGATAGCGTTTTCCAAGGCATTTGAGAGCACGCTAAACAGGTCGGCGTCACCTACGTGGATGGTTTCGGGTACGGCGGCGCGCAAGTTGGCGGTAATGCCGTTTCTATTGATATCCGAGTTAAATGACGAAAGCGCGATGTTTACGGTCTCGTTGGCGCAGAAGCGGCGTACGGCGGTGCGGTCGCCGGCTTCGCAGAGTTCGTCGATGCGATCGAGCGCCTCGTCGGTGTGGCCCTCTTCAATTAAAGCGGCCAGGCCGCGTAGAAAGTGGCGCATGTCGTGGCGAAGAATCGACAGCTCGCGCCCAGATTGACGCCAAGCCTCGAGCTCTTTGATGGCGACGCTGTCGCGGGTTTCGAGCATCCAGCGCTCTCTCTCGGCGGTTTCCTTTTCTTCGTATTCACGCAGGTAGACGGCGAGGAACATAAGGTAGAACGCGCAGAGCGCAAAGGCCAAAAACTCAACCGTCACCACCGAGCCCGAGTGGAACAGCGTGGTGTAGACGTTGGTGGCATAGTCAAAGACGTAATAGACGAGCGGCAGGATTAAAAGGATGCCCAGCTCGGTGGTGCTTTTAATCGCCAAGCGTGGACCGATGTCGCCGGCCCAATGCAACAGGACGGCAAAGACGGCGAGTGTGGTCGCGATGCGCGCCAGGTAGTACGCGATCTGAGAATCGGTTGCGGCAAATGCGGCGATGCCCATCCAATTGCTGAACTGGCAGCTCAGATAGGCACTCGTAATGCCGAGCACGGCAAGCAGCGGGCTCAGGCGGTAGCGCGCGCACAAATAGATGACGAGCGGCAGATGCACGACGAGCGGATATACCTGGCGGGCGAAAAGCTCGCCGCCGACGGCATTGGCGAGGCCAAATGCGCATCCGGTTACGGCACCGACCAGCACCAGCTCAAGCGCATGACGGCGGTTGATCTCGACCCCGCACAGCGCTGCCGAGGCGAAAACGCCAAAGAGCAGGGTCGTTGCGTGGTGGATTGCCCAAAGCAGCATTTCGGCCGTGGGGAGCATCAGTGCCTCCCGCCCTCAAAGCGCGCCGCAAAGTAGGCATCTTGGAACCCCTGCTTGCAACTGCGTGCCAACGGGATACAGGCGCCCGATCTCATGAAGATCTCCGTGCGGTCAAAGTGATCGATGTTGCGCAGGTTGACCTGGTAGCTGCGATGGCATTTAAAGAAGACCGCGTTTTGCGCCAAGCGGTCCTCGACGCTGCGGAACGATTCGAGCGCCTCGATATCGCGTCCGTCGCGCAGGTGGAAGACCACGTGCTTGTTGCGCGCCTCGGCATATTCGATGTCGGACAGGCGCAGGGCGTGGTAGCCAAAGGACGTTTTGTTCACGAGCTCGTCGGTTGCCGCCGGGCGCATGCTCGAAAGTTCGCCGAGCAGCTGCGCCAGGCGTTCGTATGCCACGGGCTTGAGCAGGTAGTCGAAGGCGCGGACTTCGTAGGACTCCAGCGCAAACTCGGGCGACGAGGTGAGGAACACCAGGCGCACGGCGGTATCGGACTGGCGCAGCTCGCGCGCGGTGTCCATGCCGTTGACGAGCGGCATGATCATGTCGAGCAGGATGATGTCGGCGCGCGACGCGGCATGGCGCGCCAGCAGGTCCTCGCCGCGCGTAACGAGCGCAACATCGACCGCCGTGCCCTTCTCGGTCGACCAACGGTCGATCATCCGGTGCAGTCTATCTAGAAAAGCGACGTCATCGTCGCAGGCAATAATCTTGAGCATTCGGGCCCCCTTAGTAGTTCGATTTTGCCACATTGGGCGCGTGCCGCTCGCGGGGGAGCGCCCGTTCGTGCCTCATGGTGCGCAACTCGCGCCGAGCGGTATTGCGGTGGCGAAAGATGCCTCCTGCGCTATCGAGAGCTCGGCTATCCTCAGCTTGCCAGTTCGAAAATGGACCTGCCGCATGATTGAATCTTTATTTCAACTTTACACCTAGGTTTACAGCTGTCTTGTCAGCTGTAAACCTAGGTGTCATACTAAAGCCCCAAGATTCGCCAAAAGAGAGGGGCCTTGATGGCACAGAGCGCGAACATGGATGCATCGGAGCTTGCACGCGACATTGCGGCCGGCCTGGCATCGGCAACGACGGCAACGGAGCGCGCGGCATTGGTGCCCGCAGAGCTCGTCGAGGCCATTCAGAAACTTAAAACCCAACGCGACGCGGTGATCCTGGCACACTATTACGTGGCACCCGAGGTCCAGGCTGTGGCCGATTACGTCGGCGACAGCTTCTACCTGGCTAAGCTCGCCAAGAGCCTGCCGCAGCAGACCATCGTGCTGTGCGGCGTGGAGTTTATGGGCGAGAGCGCCAAGCTGCTCAACCCCACCAAGACCGTGCTGCTGCCCGAGCCGGGCGCGGACTGCCCCATGGCTCATATGGTCAAGCGCGAGACGGTCGACGCGGCGCGCGCCGAGTACGGCGACGACCTGACCGTGGTCTGCTACGTCAACTCCACGGTCGAGATCAAGAGCTGGAGCGACGTGTGCGTCACCAGCTCCAACGCCGTCAAGATCGTGTCCGAGCTGCCGCAGCAGCATATCCTGTTCATTCCCGACCAAAACCTCGGCCGCTTCGTAGCCGAGCAGGTGCCGCAAAAGCACGTCATTCTCAACAACGGCTACTGCCCGCGCCATCACATCATCACCGTCGAGCAGATTGTCGACGCGACGGAGGCCCATCCCGACGCGCTCGTGCTGGCGCATCCTGAGTGCAAGGCCGACGTCCTTGCCGAGGCCGACTACATCGGCTCCACCGCCGGCATCATCAAGTATGCCGAGGAGTCCGACGCGAGCGAGTTTATTATCGTGACGGTCCGCGGCGTGCTCTACGAGCTCGAGCGCCGCTGCCAGGGCACCGGCAAGAAGTTCTACTTCCCCGCGGTGCAGCCCACCTGCGTCAACATGGATCTCATCACGCTCGAGAAGCTCGTGCGCTGCCTGGAGGCGGGTGAGGGCGAGGCTCGTCGGCAGATTGAGGGCCGCGTACAGACCCG
>CABUDJ010000064.1 GCA_902490325.1 uncultured Collinsella sp.
CGTACTCGTCCATGATCTCGCGCTTGGGCTTGCCGGCGTTGTAGAGGTCGACTATCTGCCTCTTGAACTCGTCGGTGAAATGCCTCGGGTGCCTGGGGTCCCTCATATACGGCCCTCCCGTCTCTCGCGCCCCTCCCGGAACTGTCCACATCAGTGTAGCCAATCCAGGCTCCTCGGGCGCCGGCCTGAGGGCGCGGGGCACGCCGAGCGCGGTGCGCGCGATCACCTCGGCGTCGATGGCGTCGGTCTTCGCGATGCCGGGGAACATCCCGCGGGCCTGCTTCTCGGCATATCCGGGCAGGTAGGCGCAGGGGTTCCCGTGCGCATGGGCGCGCGCGAGGACCAGCGCGCCGATGTTTCGCTTCTGGTCGACGACGACCAGCGCGCCGGAGCCGGCCCGCTCGAGCACCCGGTCGATGTCGTCGGGCCTGTTGGCCAGCTCGGCCCTGAAGGCGACGCCCCCTCCCGCATCGAGCGCGCACGCGCTGTGCGAGCTCTTCCCGACGTCGATCCCCAGGTAGGCCACGGGCGTCTCTGCTGCAGGCATGGTGTATCCTCTCCCTTGAGCCGGCCGTAAGCCGCGGAAGCGACACCCACATTACCCGGCCGTGGCCCGGTCCGGGCCCGGCACATCTCTATCAGTCGTTCCCCGCGGCCCCTCCCGCCCCGGCGGCAACACGTCCCGGGCCCTCTACGGGGCAGGGGCTGACGGCCGTCCGGGGCGGTCGGCCAGCGACCACCGGTACGGCTCAATCGTATAACCATGCAACGGAAAAGAGCCGCCCTTTCGGACGACTCAAACTGTAATGGGGATTAAAAAATCATCGAGAAGATCGCCTGTTCGAAAAGTTGCCAAAATAGCCGCGCTCCAAAAAGACTGGTTATTGGGCGTTGACAGTTGGCGAGCCGTAGGTAAAATATCGACTTGTCCTGGGGACGTAGCTCAGTTGGGAGAGCGCTGCCGTCGCATGGCAGAGGCCGAGGGTTCGACTCCCTTCGTCTCCACCCTTGGATTTGATAAGCCGCTGACATTGTGTCGGCGGCTTTTTTTGAAAGAAAGGGCTGCACCATGGCCGAGCTTGAGTCCCAACCATTGTCCGACGAGGAGCGCGCTGAGTTGGAAGAGCTCCGCGCCGAGAAGGCCCGCCGCGAGGCTCGGGAAGAGGCCCGTCGCGAGCGTGAGGAGCTGGCTGCCCTGCGTGCCGAGCGTGCGAAGGCCGAGGAGGTCGCCGCGAACGCCGCATCCGCATCGGCGCCCGCGCCCGCACCCAAGCCCGCTGCTGCGAAGCCTGCACCTGCCGCGCCCAAACCTCAGCCTAAAAAGGCCGCTCGTCCCAAGTCCGTCGAGCCCAAACCGAGCCGTGACGAGATGACCTTTGCCCAGCGCATGGTCACCTCCAAGGAGCCTACGGGCGAGAATGAGATCCCCGGCATGGCTCCCGCTCAAAAAATCATCATCGTGCTCGCCCTTATCGCGTTTATCGTCTTTATGGTCTACACGATCCTGACCAGCATGGGCCTGCTCTAACCGACTCGCATCGGGCGTCATGTCCGCATGCTCTGCTCTCGTCCAACCCTCAAATTCTGCACCACACATCCGAAAGGTCGCCCCATGGCTTTGACCGACATCTCTCATCCCACCGACATCGCAATGCTCACCGATCTGTACGAGCTCACTATGGCCCAGGGCCTGTGGGAGAGCGGCAAGGCCAATGAGCAGGGTTGTTTTACCGCGTTTTACCGCGACCATCCTTTTGGCAGCGCCTATGCCGTCATGTGCGGCACCGCCGAGCTGCCCGAGCTTGTCGAGAACCTGCGCTTTACGCCCGAGGACATCGACTACCTCGCATCGCTTGAGGCCCCGGCCGGCGGCGCGATGTTCAAGCCTGGATTCCTCGACTACCTGCGCGATTTTCGTGCGCATGTAAACATCGACGCCGTGCCCGAGGGCGAGCTCGTCTTTCCGCGCGAGCCCATGGTGCGCGTCACCGGCCCCGCGCTGGAGTGCCAGCTGCTCGAGACGGCGCTGCTCAACATCGTCGGGTTCCAGACGCTTGTCGCCACCAAGACGGCGCGCGTGGTGCTCGCCGCCGACGGTCGCCCCGTGGCGGAGTTTGGCCTGCGCCGAGCCCAGGGTCCCGATGGTGGCCTGGCCGTTGCGCGCGCGAGCTACGTTGCCGGCTGCTCCTCTACGTCCAATGTGCTCGCCGGCCGCCGCTACGGTATTCCCGTCTTTGGCACGCATGCGCACAGCTGGGTGATGAGCTTCGATTCCGAGCTCGAGGCCTTCCGCGCCTTTGCCAAGTCGAGCCCCAAGAACTGTACGCTGCTCATCGACACCTATGACGTGCGCGAGGGCTGTGAACATGCCATTACGGTTGCCAAGGAGATGGAGGCGGTGGGCGAGCGCCTGTCGGCCATTCGCATCGACTCTGGCGACCTCGCCAAGCTCTCCAAGTATGTGCGCGGCCGTTTTGATGCCGAGGGCCTGCCTTATGTGGGGATCTCGGTTTCTAACGATCTTGACGAGTATACGATTCAGTCGCTGCTCGACCAGGGCGCGCCCATCGACAGCTTTGGCGTGGGCACCAAGCTCGCGACCTGCTACGATCAGCCGGCGCTGGGCGGCGTGTACAAGCTTTCCGCCCGCCGTGCGAGCGAGGCAGACCCATGGACGCCGGTGGTCAAGCTCTCCGAGCAGCCCTACAAGCGCACGATCCCGGGTGTGCAACGCGTGCGCCGTTATTACGACGGATTTGGCGGCCCGGTCTGCGACATGATCTACGACGAGGACCATCTGGCGGGGGAGGGCTCCGCGCGCGGCAATACCCTCGTGGCCGTGAATGATGCCGCCCTGGTGACCGACGTGTCCGAACTTGAGTATCGCGAGCTGCTGGTGCCGATCGTGCGCGATGGCAGTGCGGTGGCTCCGCGTGAGAGCATCCAGGACGCGCGCGAGCGCTGTGCTTGGGCGCTCGATCATCTGGACGCAGCTTTCAAGCGCTTCCTGTACCCGCAGACCTATGTGGTGGGCATGGAGCAGGGCCTGGCTCAGGTGCGCGACAAGCTCGTGCGCAAGAACATGGCCGCGGCTTCGGCTTTCCCCTGGGCTCACTAATTCTTTGGGCGGTAGGGGCGAGTCACGCTCCCTTGGCCGCCAGCTCGGCCGTTCGCTGAACAGTTGATTGGTTTGACGTATGACGACTTCTTATAAAACGATGGTGGTAAAGATCGGTTCGTCCACGGTGGTGGGCGCCGATGGCAAGGTCAACCGCGCCTTTATCGGCGGACTTGCCGATCAAGCCGCAGCGCTGCGCAAGCTCGGCTGGCGTCTGGTCGTGGTGAGCTCGGGCGCTATTGCCTGTGGCTATCCCGTGTTGGGCTTCGACCGCAAGCCGGTCGGCGACCTTCCGAGCCTGCAGGCCTGCGCCTCGGCTGGTCAGTGCATCATCTCGTCGGCCTACGACGAGGAGTTCCATGCGCGCGACCTGCTCACCTCGCTCGTACTGCTCACGCGCCACGACACGGCCCGCCGCACGTCCTACCTGCATGCACGCGACGCCCTGCTGCGCCTGGTGGAGCTGGGCGTGGTGCCGGTCGTCAACGAGAACGATACCGTCACCGTCGACGAGATCAAGTTTGGCGACAACGACACGCTGGCGGCGCTTGTGAGCTGCCTGGTTTCTGCCGATCTGTGCGTGACGCTCTCGGACATCGATGGCCTCTATACCGCCAATCCGCACGAGGACCCCACGGCCGAGTTCGTCCCGGTCGTGCATAAGATCGATGCCAAGATTATCGCCTCGGCAGGCGATTCTTCGACTTCGGTGGGCACGGGCGGCATGATCACCAAGATTCGCGCGAGCCGCATCCTGATGACGGCGGGTATTCAGAGCGTGATTTGCTCGGGCGAGGAGCCCGATGCGCTCGTGCGCCTCGCCCGCGGCGAGAGCGTGGGCACGCTGTTCGATCCGCCGGCGGAGCGTCTGGACATCGCACCCCGCAAGCTGTGGATCGCACTGGGAGACAAGGCGCATGGCTCGGTGACGGTTGACGACGGTGCCGCGAAGGCGCTGGTCAGCCGTGGCTCTTCCTTGCTTGCGGTGGGTATTCGCGAGGTCGATGGCCAGTTTGCCGAGGGCGATGTGCTCGATGTGTGCGATCCGAGCGGTATGGTCGTCGCCCGCGGTATCGCCGAGGCCGATTCGGACGTGCTGGAACTTGCCGCCGGCCGCCGCCAGGACCAGATTGCCGGTAACCGTCTGCTGGCAGACCTGGCCGAGAAGCCGGCGATCCATCGAGACAACTTGATTGTATTTGCATAAAGTGAGGCAGCGCTACGGTTCGTTTTGCCAGCAGCGCTGCCTCGCTTTTGCCGGCACTTGGGGACGTTCCTATTGTGCCGGCAGGTGGGGATACTCCTTTGCTAGAAGATTCGGCGCAGGTCTCCGCGGTTGAGGGCCTCGTCGAAGAGGTGCTTGAATACCACGCTGCCGTGCAGGCCGTCGTGCTCGAACTCGTTGGTCACCCAGGCGTGCGAGTTGCCCACGCGGTCGAGCGTGTCGAGCTGCATGCCCGAGTCCACGTACATGTCATCGAAGTACACCGCGGCCTGGAGCGGCACCTCGTTGCAAGCCAGGCGCTGCGGGTCGTAGATCTTGTCCCAGCTGGTGTCTTCCATCAGCAGGTCCATGGCGGGTTTAAACGGCTTAAGCTCGGGCATCTGCTCGAACATCCACGGGAACATGGCCTCGCCGGTAAACATGAGCGGGCGCGCGAGGGTGTCGAACTCGGCACGGCGTGCCTTCTCTTCTGCCGCGGCCCAGCGAATGGGCATGGTATCGCCGTCGGCGTAGATGAACTCCTGCAGTGTCCAGTACAGCGGGTTTGTGCGCGTGTTGGTGCGCTCGAAGGCGCGCATCAAAAAGCTGTCAGATACCGAGGCGCCGCAGGCCAGCGTGCCGTCGCCGTCAACAAAAGCGTGATCGATAATCCAATGCATGCGCTCAAAGCTCGGCTTCATGCCAAAGTCGCTGCCCATGAGCTGTAGGCGCTCGACCGTCATCGGCGAGCCGTCGGGCAGCACGGGCTTTTGCTCCTCGAGGGTATCTGCCAGGGTCGCCACGCGCTCGACGTCGGCGGGGTAGCGGTCGTAATACTGCTGCGTCTTGGCGGCCATGCGCGGGAAGGTGTGCGCGTAGACCTCGCTGGCGCTCGCCGGCACGTGCGGAATGCCACCACAGGTAAAGCTTGCCGCCACGCCCTCGGGGAAGAGCGACAGATAGCTCAGCGTCAAAAAGCCGCCGTAGCTCTGCCCGAGCGTGACCCAGGGCCTGCCGCCAAAGCCCACCAGGCGCAGGTACTCAAAATCGCGCACGATAGAGCTGGCGAGGTGACGCTTGAGGAAGTCTGCCTGCGAGCGGTCCGCATCGGCGCCGGCTGCCTCGGCGCGCTCGCCCAAGGCCGCGATCGTGCGTCCGTCCACGCAGCTACTGCGTCCGGTGCCGCGCTGGTCGGGCAGGACCACGCGGAAGTGTTTGACGGCCTCCTCGATCCAGCCATCGCTTGTGGGCGACAACGGACGCGGGCTCTCGCCGCCGGGGCCGCCCTGTAAAAACAGGAGCAGCGGCAGATCGTCGTTGATGCGGTCGGGCGCGCAAACCACGCGATAGAAGAGCTTGATGCTCTCGGGCGCGCCGGCGATTGGTGCCGGCATAGCGCCGCGGCGCATGGTGCTGCCGACGGCCAGGAGCATCGGCTCCAGGCCGCGCCAGTCAAGGGGGACGTCGATGCTGTGGTCCTCGACATACAGGCCGGGGACGTGGTACGAAGTGATGAGCGCCATGTGATGCTTCCGTTCGTTGCGGTGTTTCGGGTTGACCAATTCTACCGCCGCAGGTGAGGTCATGCGCAAATCGGCTACCATGGTTGCAAACTTCTAGGAGAAAGGGCCGCCCATGTCGGTCGATATAGCCACGTATGTCCACGATCTTGCCGTTGCCGCCAAGGCAGCGTCGGCCTCGCTTGCCACGGCGAGCGACGAGCAGCGCCAGGAGGCCGTGCGCGCCATGGCCGCAGCACTGCGCAACGGTGTCGACTCCATCGTCGCCGCCAACGAGCTCGATATGTCCGCTGCGCGTGATGCGGGCACCTCGGTCGGATTGCTCGACCGCTTGCTGCTGACGCCCGAGCGCGTTGAGAGCATGGCCGCCGGCCTGGAGAAGCTCGCCGAGCTGCCCGATCCCGTGGGCCGCGTGCTCGATCACCGTGTGCTTGCGAGTGGCGTGGACCTTACGCGCGTGAGTGTGCCGCTGGGCCTGGTTGCCATGGTCTACGAGGCGCGCCCCAACGTGACGGCCGACGCCGCGGGCATCTGCATCCGCACCGGCAACGCCTGCATTCTGCGCGGCGGTTCGCTAGCCTATCACTCGTGCGCCATGATTTCTGAGCTGCTGGCCGATGCGCTCGAGACCAAGGGCTTCCCGCGCGAGGCCGTGTCGATGATCGAGTCTACCGACCGCGAGGCCACCGGCGAGCTCATGAAGCTCCGCGGCGTCGTCGATGTGCTCATTCCGCGTGGCGGTGCGGGCCTGATCCAGCGCTGCGTGCGCGAGTCACTCGTTCCGGTGATCGAGACGGGCACGGGTAACTGCCACATCTACGTGCATGAATCCGCCGACTTCGATAAAGCGCTCAATATTATCGTCAACGCTAAGACGCAGCGCGTGGGCGTGTGCAATGCCGCCGAGTCGTTGCTGGTCGACCGTGCTGTGGCCGATACGTTCTTGCCCGCTGTCGTTGCCGTGCTGCATGACCACGGCGTACTCATTCACGGCGACGAGGCCACGTGCGCCGCATGCGCCGGCGCCGGCTTTGTGGAGGGCGATGACTACGTCGTCGCGACTGAGGAGGACTGGGGCCGTGAGTACCTGGCGCTCGAGATGAGCGTGAAGGTCGTGGCAAACGAGGACGAGGCCATCGCGCACATCAACCGCTATGGCACCATGCATTCCGAGGCCATCATCGCCGAGGACGTGGATGCCTGCGAGCGCTTCCTGGACGCGGTCGATGCCTCGGCCGTGTACGCCAACGCCAGCACGCGCTTCACCGACGGCGGCGAGTTTGGCCTGGGCGCCGAGATCGGCATCTCGACCCAAAAGCTCCACGCCCGCGGACCCTTCGCCGCCGAGGCCCTCACCACCTACAAATACAAGCTCCGAGGGACCGGCCAGGTCCGCCCCTAACGCCCGCGCAAACAAAAAACCACCACAAAGGTGCCTTTCTCCTTTGTGGTGGTTTTAGGTGGCGTGGGCGGTTAGGCCTGGAAGGTATCGCGGTCGGGGGCGAAGGACTGCATGGCCGCGATGGTGCGGTCAAAGAGTTCGGGTAGCTCCCAACCCAGCATCTCGGCGCCCTGCGTAATCACGTCGCGCGAACAGCCAGCGGCAAAGCGCTTGTCCTTGAACTTCTTCTTGAGCGACTTGGTCGTAAAGTCCATGACGCTCTTACTCGGACGCATGATGACGGCAGCGCCGATCAGACCGGTGAGCTCGTCGCAGGCAAACAGTATCTTTTCCATCTGCAGCTCGGGCTTGGGCAGCGAGGTGTTGAAATCGGACGTGTGCGTCTGGATGGCGCGAATGAGATCGGGAGAGGCGCCCTCGCCCTCGAGGATCTCGGCCGCATAGATGGTGTGGTTCATGGGGTCATCCTCATGCTCCTCCCAATCCAGGTCGTGCAGCAGGCCGACGATGCCCCAGAACTCCTCGTTCTCGGGGTCGAAATCGCGCGCAAAGTAGCGCATGGTGCCCTCGACCGTCTCGCCATGGGTGATGTGGAACGGGTCCTTGTTGTGCTCGTTGAGCAGTTCGAATGCGCGGTCGCGGGTGATTCCGGCGGTAAGCGGCTCTGACATAACAGACTCCTTGTGCTCGTGGGTATCGATAAGAATGAATACTACTAGAACAAGAAAACCACCACAAAGGTGCCTGTCCCCTTTGTGGTGGTTTTTGGCGCGGATGGGTTAGTTGAGGGCGGCTTGGGCTAGGCGGGCTTCAGCATCCTCCTCGGTGACGCCCAAGGCCACGGCGAACTCCTCGATGGAGCGGCGCTTGGCTTCCTTGAGTACGCGCATGTAGTAAGAGCTGGGCTTTTTGTCTGCTTCCTCGGCCTGGCGAATACGGTGCATCATGGTTTTTGCCACGCGGACCGTCTCGGGCGCACCCAGCTTGAGCTGCTGTTTAAAGTGCGTCTCCTCCAGCGAGCTGTTGCGCTCGGTAAAGGTGTCGCACTCGAGCTCGTCGTAGTGGCTCAGCAGGTGCTCTGCATCTTGCTGGGAGATGGCGGCATGCAGACGGTCGGCCTGCGCCACGGGGTACATAAGGATCGTCTGCGCATGTCCCTGCTTGGTCTCGAGCAACAGCATGGGCTGCGGCGTGTCGTCCCTAAAACCGACGACGGTGCAGACTCCCTGACCCGGATGAATGACGTGTTGACCGATTGAGAACATGCTACCTCCAACTTATACGAATTTGCGTATGTCTAGAATACCACGCTGACGTGCGGAAACCCTTACTTTATGCAGGAAAAGCACACAACTCCGATAGGTAAGAGTATTCGATAAAAGACACAGCTCATTCACACCTTTATGCATTTTCAACGCGTGCATAATCTGCAGGCAGACCGGCATCTTTGAGTGACTCCATACAAGCTGTAGTCAATTTTGTGCATATGCAATTTCGATTGGCTTTACCCTGCGATAGTGCCCGTCGCTTGTGATAGAGTGCTACAAACTCTGGCTTTTGCCCTACGAGTGACCAAGAGCTCGGGGGCTTTAACACAAGGAGGATCTATGCCCGAGAAGATTGAAGAGCTGGTACGCGCTGCGCTTGCTGCGGCCCAGGAGGCCGGCGACCTTTCCGCATTTGAACTTGACGATTGCGCTATCGAGCGACCGGCTGACACTTCTCATGGCGAGTGGACCTCTACCATGGCTCTGAAGTCCGCCAAGCTGGCTCACTGCGCCCCGCGCAAGATCGCCGAGGCCATCGTTGCCCATATGCCCGAGGATCCCGCGATCGAGAAGGTTGAGATCGCAGGCCCCGGTTTCATCAACTTCTACCTCTCCGTTGCCGTCAAGAATGCCATCTTTGGCGAGGCTCGCGAGAAGGGCATGGACTTCGCTAAGTCCAACGTCGGTGGTGGCCTGAAGACCCAGGTCGAGTTCGTTTCCGCCAATCCCGTCGGCCCCATGCACATCGGTCATGGCCGCTGGGCCGCGCTGGGCGACTCGCTCTGCCGCGTCATGGACCACGCCGGTTACGAAATCCAGCGTGAGTTCTACATCAATGACCACGGCTCTCAGATGAACACCTTCGGCAACTCCATCAGCACACGCTATATGCAGCTTGCCGACATCATCGCCAAGCAGGGCGTTGATATCGACGAGGCTCACAAGCTGCTGATCGCCGACCGTGACGCCTTCGTTGCCGACGAGAACGACGAGCATCCCGAGACCCATCCGTATCAGGACAACTTTGCCGAGACTCTGGGCAAGGACTCCTACGGCGGCGACTACATTATCGACGAGGCCGCCGAGTTCTGGCGCACCGACGGCGACAAGTGGGTCGACGCCGATCCGCAGGAGCGTATGGAGAGCTTCCGCGAGCGCGGCTATGTAAAGATGGTCGATAACATGCGCGACCTCTGCCACGCCGTCAACTGCGACTTCGATCGTTGGTACTCCGAGCGCTCGCTGTACGTGAAGGACACCGAGGGCGAGACCGCCGGCACCTCCGCCGTCGACCGCGCTTTTGAGAAGCTCGACAAGATGGGCTACCTCTACACCAAGGACGGCGCCCTGTGGTTCCGCTCCACCGATCTGGGCGACGACAAGGACCGCGTCCTGATCAAGTCCGACGGCGAGTACACCTACTTCGCCTCCGACGTCGCCTATCACTGGGATAAGTTCCAGCGCGTCGATCACGTCATCGACATCTGGGGCGCCGACCACCACGGTTACATCGAGCGCGTCCGCTGCGTCTGCGACGCTCTGGGTTACCCCGGCAAGTTCGAGGTTCTACTGGGCCAGCTCGTCAACCTACTGCGTAACGGCAAGCCCGTCCGTATGTCCAAGCGCAAGGGCACCATGGTGACCCTGCAGGAGCTCGTCGACGAGGTCGGCTCCGATGCCGCTCGCTACACGCTCATCTCCAAGAGCTCCAACCAGATGGTCGACTTCGACATTGAGGCCGTTAAGAAGCGCGACAACTCCAACCCGGTCTATTACGTGCAGTATGCTCACGCCCGCGTGTGCTCCATCCTGCGCCGTGCCGCCGACGTTACCGCCGAGCAGGCCGACGAGATGGGCATGAAGGCCGTTGCCGCCAAGGCCATCGGTGAGAACGTCGATTACTCGCTGCTGACCGACCCGACCGAGCTCGCCCTTTCGCGCAAGCTCAATGAGCTCACCGACCTGATCGCCAGCTGCGCTCGCGATCGCGCCCCGTTCCGTCTGACCCACTTTGCCGAGGAGCTCGCCGGCGACTTCCACAGCTTCTACGCTGCCTGCCAGGTTCTGCCGAGCGAGGGCCGTCCCGTCGACCCCGAGCTTTCGCGCGCCCGTCTGGCAGCTTGCGACGCTGTCCGCGTGACGCTCGCCCTGGTGCTTACCCTCGTTGGCGTTTCCGCGCCCGAGCAGATGTAATCTGCGGGTCATTTGACCGTGTAGGTTTGGTTTAACTGAGCCCTATAAGCCCGATCTCCCACGGAGGTCGGGCTTTTTTCGCAAACGCCGACGTATTGACGAATTTGGAACTGCTGGAAATACGAAACTATGCCGGTTTACTATGATGAATTGAGGAATTCCAACCACGCCGGCTTTTCTCTAAAAAGTGCAAAGCATCTACCTGCGGTTTTAGTTCAACAAGCTTCGGAGTGGTCGCGGTTGAGCGATTCATCGTAGTAAACCGCCATAGTTTTGGCGGAGGCGGTCAGATTTGTGGGCGGTAAATCAAAGAGTGTACCTTTTGACTAGTCGTTTAAGAACGTCCCCAATGACTAAGTTGCAGGTGGCGGCGGTTGTGTTACACTAACGCTGCGTAGTTGACGCAATCATCTCGATACAGATCAATGATGTCCGTCGTTTCGAACGGAACTAGACTGTTTAGCCGCCCTGAAGGTTTATGCAGGGAGCATGTGATCACAGGGCTTGAAAAGAAAGTTGAGCAAACACTGTGTCTGATCAACAGCAAGAAAACGAAATAACGACGACGCAGGCCGCTCCCGCTGCACCGGTTGCGTCGGACCAGGTCGCGGCGCCCGCGCAGGCCTCGGCTCCTGAGACGCCTAAGGCTGCTTCGACGCCTGCGCCTGCAACTGGTGAGGAGGCTGCTCCGGCAAAGCCCAAGCTCACGCGCCGCACGGCCAAGCCTGCCGCTGACGGCGAGGAGGTCACCAAGCCCAAGCGCCGTACCACGCGCACGACGCGCGCCAAGCGCACCGTTGCAGCTGACTCCTCGGCGCCGATTTCCGATGAGGTCGCGCAGGCACGTGCGTTGGCGCAGATTAGCGAGGCTCAGGTGGTGCGCGCCCGCCGTCGTGCTGCCGAGCGCGAGGCCGCGGCTCTGACCGAGCTTGCAGCTCCGTCTGTGCCCGAGACGCCTGCCGCCACCGAGACCCCTGTCGCCGACCAGCCGACCGAGAAGCCGGTACCGCGCACACGCCGTCGCACGGCTGCTAAGGCCGAGCAGGTTGCCGATCAGGTAACCCCCGAGCTCACTGAGGCTTCGGTCCGTTCCGCGGCAGGGGAGGGCACATCGCCTGTTGAGCCCGCTGCGCCTGTCGAGGCCAGCGAAGTTCCCGTTGTCGATCCGGCTTTGCGCCCGCACCGTCGCGGTCGCAAGCCCAAGGCCTTCGTCGAGGCAGAGAAGGCCGCAGCCGCAGCTGCAGCCGCTCGGGACGTCCTGGGGCTCAGCGGCAT
>CABUDJ010000065.1 GCA_902490325.1 uncultured Collinsella sp.
GTCGGCGGGGCCATTGTGGCTCTTGACAGCGGATTGGGTCATATGAGCGAGAGGGGCCCTGGCATGGCAAGGTGACGTGAAACAAGGCGGCGCCGACCTTCTGGTCGCGCCGCCGAAGTTGAACGTCAGATTGCCGTGCCAGGGCCCCTCGCAGCGTCGAGAGGACCGCCGTTCGGTAGAACGGCGGAACTAATTGTTCAGCATGCGGTCGAAGCTTCCCGAGTCGCCATCCCGATAGTCGGCGGTCATCAGAATCTCCTGTGGAATGCGTCCGCCCTCGCGCAGCACGTTGCGGAACTGCACGCGCGTGACCATGGGCAGATCCTTGATCGTCGCCGCCAGGTTCTGCGGCACACCCTGGTTGGCAGCTGCGGGTTCGCACTCTCCGCCGGCCTTCACGCGACGCTTGTGCTCGGCAAGCATGGCGCGATACATACCGGCATGCAGGCGAATCTCTACCACATTGGCGTTACGGGTCTGCTCGACAATGCGCGCACCCTCTCGGTCGATGTCGCCCACGTAGTAGACATAGTTAAAGCGATAGCCGATCTCGGCCAGATAATCATCCAGTGCGTGCGAAACGCTCGCCTTGCAGCCACCGCCAAAGATCACGCCGCCCACCTTGGTGCCAAAAAGCTTGGCGTGCTTGCGGCCGCGCAGGAGCTTGACGATTTCGTCATAGGTGTCTAGGTTCTCGACCATAATGAACGGCTTGTCGGCGCCCAGCGTAAAGAAACCCGTAAAGTGCACGGGGCGGTTGGGGGCGACCTTAATCGCCTGCATGCTGATACCTTTTTCGGTCATACGCCGAATCAGGCGCTCGCCGTGCTTGCCGTCAAAGGCCTTCTCATCGTTAAAAATCTGGTAGGCGCGCTGGCGACGCGAAGCGACCGGCGTGTCGGCACCGCGATTCTGCTCAATCCAAGCCTGGATGATCGCAATTTCCTCGGCAATCTTGCGGTTGGACATCTCGTTGTGCTGAGTGCGCTGCGGAGCCTTTTTGCCGTCCTTGCCCTCGACCTTAACAATTTGAGTCTGCTGCTCCTTGATCTTAGAGAGCGCCGTGGGCGTAGGGACAACTTTGAGCAGCTGCCTGCCTAAAACGCGGGCAAGGGCAAACGCCGAGACCTCGCCGTGAACGGCCGACTTGGGCTGCTGGGCAGCAGTATCTGCTGCGGCAGACTCCGGCTTCTTCTGAGACTTGCGCTTAGAATCGCCTTGGGAATTGCGCTCGCGCTTCGGCATAGACGCCTGCTTCTGCGGACGATCGGACTTACTCTCCTTCGCCCGCTGGCGCTTAGGCTGCCCCGAAGAAACCTCGACCTTCGCATCCTCGTCCTGCGGCGTGGTCTTCTCGGCTGCAGTCTCGGCATGGAAACTGCGGCCCCCACGATGGCGACGGCGGCGAGGCTTGCTCGAAGCACCCTCCCCCGTCTGTTCAACCGCAGGTTGCTGGCCCTGGGTCTCCGTATCGGACGCAGTCTGCTCATCAACAGGCTTCTGTTCACGAACTCCCGACTCGGCAGGCTTCACGGCCTTCTCGGCCCGCACCTCCGGAACCTGATTAACCTTCTCCTGGCGCTTTACGGGGTACGCGCGACCTGCAAAGCCGCGACCGGGACGACACGAGTCTGAGGCCTTCTTGGCCGGCTTCTCAGAATCGTCCGCAACTTCGGCAGTCTCTTCGGCCTCGCGCACAACATCCTGCTGCTCGGCCCTAAAATGCGCACCGCGGCGACGCTTGGGTTCCTGAGGCTCAGCGGACTTTTGCTCTTTCACAGACTCCTGCGGCTCGGAGACGGGCTCGTTCTCGACAACCTCGGTAACGGCCCCATCCTTTTGAGCGACGACGCGACGGAAGCGCTCCTGCTGGGCGCGGCGCTGCGCATCGCGCTTGCCACCCCCGCCAAAACCGCCGCGTCCTGCCTTGGCCGTAAAGGCACGCACGACGTTCTCATCGAGCAACTCATCGGTATCAACATGCTCACGCGGAGCAACTTCTTCCACAGCAGGCACGTCAGCGAAATCCTCGACGACAAAATCTTCGACGGACTCGGCAGGCTGCTCCTGGGCATCGCGGATCTCGGCATTGATGGTATAGAACGCCGGGCGCCCGTTAATGCCGCTACCCTCGATCTTGGTCACGATATTTGCCTCGATAAGCTCATCGCGCATCGCCTTGGTGTCGCATTCCTTATCGACGGAGCGGAAAATCTGCGCCAGCGCACTCGACTTAATCTTGAGCGCCTTGCGGCAAAGCAGATCGTAGGCAACCAGCTTGGCACGCTCAGCAGAAAGCGACGTCTGGCTGCTCAGGCGCTCAGCCAGAGCATCGACATTGTTTTGATTATCGGAATATACCGTCTTGGCCACGGGGCCCCTTTCATATGCACACATATACGTCCATATGGTACAACGCACGAGCCTATCCACGCAAAACATCTGCGAGAACGCCCTTGCACCACCTGTTCTCACAAGAAAAAAGACCGGGTCCGCTTGATTGCGGACCCGGTCTTTCCGAGTCAAATAGATGGGAGATTCAACCCGTCCGACCGACTAGGCCTTGGCGGCCTCGGCGTCGGCAGGAGCTTCAGCGGCAGCGGCGCGACCGTACTCGGCCTTGCCCATCTCGGACCACTCGGGCTCCTCGTCAGGCATGGAGCCGGCCTCCTTGCCGAAGAACTCCTTGAGGCAGTTGACGGCGACGATGAGGCCCAGGACCATCAGCAGGACGGCGAAAACGAGCTGCAGGCCCTTGGTGGCGGCGACGGAGACGGCGGCCGTGGTGGCGGTAGCCGGGATGGTGCCGAAGAAGCCGTAAGCCTGGACAGCGGTCATGCAGCCCATGGCGCTCTGGACCAGCGAGGTGAAGGTGCAGCAGAGCAGGAAGGCGACGGGCACGTAGAGCATCCAGCCCTTGCGGCCGGTGCACTTGCAGAACACGGCGAGGGTGATCATGGTCATACCGCCGAGCAGCTGGTTGGAAGCACCAAAGAGCGGCCAGATGTTGGTATAGCCACCAAAGGCAAGGGCGAGACCGGGAAGCAGGGTGACGACCGTGGCGAACCAGGGGTTGCCGAGAACCTTCATGTAGCCGGCCTTGGACTCGATGGCCAGGGCGTCGTTGGTCTGGGCAAAGAACTCGGAGAACGAGGTGCGGGCGATGCGGGCGACGGCATCGAGCGAGGTCAGGGCCAGAGCGGAAACGTTCATGGTCATAAAGACGGTAGCGAGCATGCCGTCAACACCGAAGGCCTGCATACCGCGGGAGATGCCAGCGGCGAAGATCTGGAACGGGGTGGAAGCGACGCCGGCGTTGAGGGCGCCGGTACCGGCGGTGTTCATGTCGGAGAACATGATACCGGCGACGATGATGGCAAGGATGCCGACGAAGGACTCGACGATCATGGCGCCATAACCGACCTTGACGGCGTCCTGCTCCTTCTCGACCTGCTTAGAAGAGGTGCCGGAAGAAACGAGGCTGTGGAAACCGGAGAGAGCACCGCAAGCGACGGAAACGAACAGGACCGGGAACATCATGCCGGAGGCAGTGGAGAAGCCGGTGAAGACCGGAGCGGTGATGGTGGCCTGACCGTTGACGCCCAGGACGACGATGCCGAGGACAGCGCAAACGATCATGACGATCATCATGATGGAAGTGAGGTAGTCACGCGGGGTCTTGAGCATCTGGATGGGCATAGCGCCAGCGAAGACCAGGTAGACCATGACGACGGCGAACCACTGGAACTTATCCAGGTAGACCGGGAACTGCATACCGACGGCGAACATGAGAACCATGAGGACCACGCCGGTGACGAACTCGGCGGCACCGGTGAGGTTGAACTTCTTCTGGGCCCAACCAAAGGCGATAGCGACGAAGGTGAACAGGATGGAGATGGTGCCAGCGCAGCCAGCGGCATAGGACTTGGTGAAGTCGATGGCACCGGTAGCGGCGCCAGAAGCGTCAACGGCCGGGGTGAACATGAACGTCTTGCAGACCATGTCGGTGAAGGCGGCGATGACGATGATGCAGAACAGCCAGCAGAACAGCAGGAACAGGCGACGGCCGGTCTTGCCGATGTACTTCTCGATGAGCTGAGCGAGCGACTTCCCGTTGTTCTTCATCGAAGCGTACAGAGCACCAAAGTCGTGGACGGCGCCAAAGAAGATGCCGCCGACGAGGACCCAGAGCACGACGGGCAGCCAGCCAAAGGCCATGGCGACGATCGTACCCGTGACAGGGCCAGCACCGCAGATCGAGCTGAACTGGTGCGAGAACGCGGTAAAGGCGGAGACGGGCGAGAAGCTCTTGCCGTCCTTCATGCGCTTGGCCGGCGTGAGGGCCTCTTTGTCAACGCCCCACTTGTTGGCCAGCCAGCGGCCGTAGCCCAGATAGCCGCAGGCGAGCACCGCCGCAGCCACAACCATGAGCAAAACTCCGTTCATTACATTTCCTCCTCTAAAAAGAACTTCCTAGACATAAAAAATGAGGGCCGTCGGTTGCGCTCGACGGCCTTCATCTTCATCAGCCGCCCGTTATCGTACGGGCTAGCTGTATGTGCTAACCCGCATCAGATAATTACTACGCTGATAATGTTTAGCTGATGCGTGAACATGTCTAAGAAATCCTCTTCAATCATGATGCGAACGATCCGTGCGTGTTCACATCCCCCAGTGGTTGAAAAGGAGTATGAAACTTTAGTTACCTAAAGTCAACGCAAATTTGTAATGAATTTTCAACTTTTTTGGATTTCTCGGTATAAAACGCCACTGACCTCAGACTTTACCCCACGACAGTTTTTGCATGAGAGATGCCCCTGAGAGCCGCGGGAGCCGGGCGGCGCATATGAACTTTATCGCGAGTTCCGCACGAACAGGAGGCCACTTAATGTGGCCTCCGTCGTGAGCAGGACTGTAGAGCAGGAAAGTTCATATGCGGCCGTTGGCGCCCGGGCAGCGCCGGGGACCGCACCCGTACGACTACAGCGTCATGTTCGGATCGGCATCGACGTCGAACGGCGAGATTTCGCCTCGGTCGAATTTACGGCGGGCGACCTCCGCGATCATGGCGGCGTTATCGGTGCAGGCAGACAAGGGCGGCACCGTCACGCGGATCCCCTGACGCCCAAGCTTCTTGATCATCATCTCGCGCAAATGCGGGTTGGCCGAGACGCCACCACCGATGCAATACTCCTTGCACCCGGTGGCGTGCAGGGCGTTTTTGGCCTTCTTGTACTGCACGTCAAAGACCGCCGCCTCAAACGAAGCCGCCAGATCGGGCAGGTGAATCGTGCGCCCGGCCTTGGTCTCCTGTTCAATGTAGAGCGTCACAGCGGTTTTAAGGCCCGAAAGCGAGAAGCGATAGTCTCCTCTGCTGTTAAGCGCACGGGGGAAATCGATCGCCTTGGGGTTGCCCGTCTCGGCCAGCTTGGAAATGATGGGGCCACCGGGATAGCCCAGACCCAATGCCTTGGCTACCTTGTCGAAGGCCTCGCCCACAGCGTCGTCGAGCGTCTCACCGAGCACCTCGTAGTCGCCCCACGCCTTCACGTGCACGAGCATGGTGTGCCCGCCCGAGACAAGCGTGAAGATGAACGGCGGCTTGAGGTCGGGCTGCGCCAGCAAGTTGGCAAACAGATGACCCTCAAGATGGTTGACGCACACGAGCGGCTTGCCAGCAGCGTAGGCAAAGCCCTTGGCGAAGGCGACGCCAACCACGAGCGCGCCCACCAGGCCCGGACCCTGTGTCACGCCCACGGCGGCAAGCTCGCTGGGGGCAATGGCTCCATCCTCAAGACCAAGCGATGCTGCGGCATCCTCGAGCGCCGCATCCACGACACTCACAATCACCTCGACGTGTTTGCGCGAGGCGATCTCGGGCACCACGCCGCCAAAGCGGGCGTGAAAATCAATCTGCGTCGACACCTGGTTGGCCAGCATATTGCCATCCGCATCGATAATCGCCACGGCCGTCTCGTCGCAGGAGCTCTCGATAGCGAGCACTAGGCGGCGGCGCTCAATTTCGGCACGCTCCCCCTCGGAGCGCCCAGGCGCAGGCAGCGGCCACACGCGCTGCTCTGCCGCCGTCGGCTCGGGCGAAGCATTGTCGACCGGAAGCACCAGGGGCAGCGGGGCCGTCATGACGATGGCGTCCTTGCCGGCACCATAGTAGCCGCGGCGCCGTCCTGCCTCGGTAAAGCCCAGAGCGTTATAGAGCGCAATCGCTCCCTCGTTGCCGTCCTCGACCTCGAGCGAAGCCGTGGTGCAGCCGAGCATCTGGGCATCATAGCTCACATGCGACAGCAGCTTGCGGGCAATGCCCTCACGGCGATGTGCCGGGTCGACGGCGACATCCAGAATCTGCACATCACCGTCCACGACCATACCGCCGGCAAGGCCCAGTAGCTTGCCGTCGTCGTGTGCCACCCACCAACTACGCGGCGCAGCGACGTCCTCGCCCAGTTCGGACAGGAACATGCCCGGCGTCCACGCCTCGTGTCCGGCACCTTCAAAGCAGGCAGCCTCCAGCGCGCTCGCGCCCTCGGCATCCGCCGCGCCCATGGGACGGAACTGCAGATGACGACCGGCGAGCTCATCGGCAACGCCCGTAATTCCGCTCTGCGCACTCTCAGCAAGACCAAGACGCTTGCGCTCGTTTTCCTCGGCATCCGAAAGGCGCGTGTAAATCGGCAGGACGCGGGCCGGATCGCCGTCACCCGCAGCGTGCGCGAGCAGCAAGCCCTCGCCCGAAGGCCACCACAGGTCGCGCTCCACGCAGCGGGCGGTCTCGTCCTCACCCAGCAGCTTGCCATAGCGCACGAGACCGTCACCGGTCAGCTGAACCTGGTCCCAGTCCGCTGCTCGGCGCCACTCATCGAGCGCCACGGCGGCCTTGACCACGTGTTCGCGCTCAAATTGACGCTCGGGACCCTCATCAACCAGCATATACAGCGCCGGATATACCTCACCGCGCATAGCATCGGCCAAGATACCAAGCTTGCCGCGCACGCCAGCCTTCCACGCCGTCCAAGCGCAAGCGTCGAGCGTCGACACGCCCAGCAGCGGAACATTGGCACCACGCGCAAGGCCCTTGGCAGTGGAGATGCCGATGCGCACACCCGTAAAGGACCCCGGGCCGCGACCGACCACATAGCAACCAACATCGCTGCGATCCAGACCGGCTTGAGCCAGCACGCCATCAACGGTATTCACGAGCTCAACGTTGGCGTGACGGCGACACATGTGGTCGCCACTCACGAGCTTCGTCTCGCCCGTCTGCCCATCAATCCAGCTTGCCGCGCAGGCAAGCATGTCGGTCGAGGTATCGAGCGCCACCACCAGCGCGTTGTCGTTATGCAAGCTCATCTTGTACAGCCTTATCAATCAAATGGGAAAGCTCCATTGCGCGGTCACCGTGCGCCTCAAGCGTTATCGTTCGCACATCGCTGTCGCCCTCATCACGCTTGAGCGTCACCGAAAGATACTCATCCGTCAGCTCGTCCTGGAATTGTTCGCCCCATTCCAGCAGGCAAGCACCCTCATAGCCCAGCACATCGAAAATGCCCGTATCCTCGAGCTCGTAGGCATGCTCCAGGCGGTATAGATCAAAGTGAAACAGCGGAATACGACCTTGATCGTGAACGGCCATGAGCGCAAACGTAGGACTCGTAACCATATGCCCATCGCCCAGCCCGCGCGAGACGCCCTTGGTAAAGTGAGTTTTGCCCACTCCCAGGCCACCGGTCAGGATGAGCACATCGCCGTCCTCAAGGCACGGTGCAATTAGCTCGCCAAAGTACTCCGTATCGGCAGCGCAAGTCGTTTTGTAAGTACCTACCCCCAGGCGCTCCAGGGACATATATGCTCCTTATTATTCCGAGGCGTCCTCTGGTGCGGGATGTCGCTCCAGATAATCGCCCAGCATCTTAAAGTCTTCCTCCAGCAGCTCCTGCCACGCCGGATTGCGCAGCGCTGCTGCCGGATGAAAAGTGGGCATTACTACAAAATGCCCCATCTGGTGGAACCTGCCGCGCAGCTTAGTAATGCCAATCTCGGTCTTAAGCACAAAGTGCGTCGCGGGGTTGCCGAGCGTCACGATAATATCGGGCCAGATGCTTCGAATCTGCTCACGCAAAAACGGCGAGCAAGCCAGCACTTCCTCGGGACGCGGATTGCGGTTTCCCGGCGGGCGGCACTTAAGCACGTTGGCAATGTAGACGTCTTCGCGTTTGAGCCCCGCCAGCGACAAAATGCCGATGAGATCCTCGCCTGCCGCCCCCACAAAGGGCTCGCCCTGCAAATCCTCGTTGCGACCCGGCGCCTCACCAATAAACATCACGCGAGCGCGGGGGTTTCCCACGCCAAACACGATATTGTGACGCGACTGGTAGAGCTGGCAGAGGTGACAATCGCCCAGAACGGCCTCAATTTCCTCGAGTGCGACCTCACGTGGTGCCTGATGGGTATGGCCGGGGATGTGCATGACGCCCATAGCGGCTCCTACACGTAGACCTTGTCGAGACGCATGCCAAAGCCGCAGGCGACCTCGTAGTTAATCGTGCCGCGTAGGCGCGCCATCTCGTCCATAGTGATCTCGGCATCGCCATCGCGGCCGACAATAATCATCTCATCACCATGTTCGGCCTCGGGAATCTCGTGTGCCGGGTTGGACTGAATGGCGACCATAAACTGGTCCATGCAGATATTGCCAACCTGATGCACGCGCTCGCCGCGATACAGCACATCCATACGATTGGAAAGCGTACGCGATAGGCCATCGGCATAACCGATCGGCAGCGTGCAGATCTGAACGCGCGTACGCGGTACGCGGTAGGTAAAACCGTAGCCCACGCCCTCACCCATCGCAGGGTGTGCCACGCGCGTCACACGCGCATGGACGCTCATAACGGGATCAAGCTGCATCACGCGGCCACTCAGCTCGCACGGCTGCATGCCATACAAGCCAATGCCGGCGCGGATCATATCGAAATGCATCGAGGGGTCGAGCATCGAGGACGGCGTATTGGCACAATGCACGATACCGCATTCAAAACCTGCGTCCTTAATGGCCTGAACGGCCTCGGTAAAACGCTGGCACTGCAGCTTGTAGTCCCAACCCGAAGGTTCATCGGCCGTGGCAAAGTGCGTAAATACGCCGTCGCACTGGATGCCGCGATGGAAACTGATGCCGCGTACAAAGTCGAGCACCTGTGTGTAGTGAACACCGATACGATTCATGCCCGTCTCGATGGCAAGATGGTACTTGCCCACCTTGCCCGCCGCGACGGCGCATTCGCCATACGCAAGAGCAAAATCGGACGTATAGACCGAGGGCATGATATCGAATTCGAGCAATGCAGGAATAGCCTCGATAGGCGGCTCACTTAGAATCAGGACGGGCTTAGTAATCCCGCCCTGACGGAGCCCAACGCCCTCGTTAACCGTCGCCACGGCAAACATGTCGGCACCGGCCGAATACATGATCTTGGCACACTCAACAGCTCCATGACCATAAGCATCGGCCTTGACCACGCAGCACAGGCGCTGACGCGGATTCAACAAGTTCTTATAGGCCCTCGTGTTGCGACGGAGCGCCCCGCGGTCGATCTCGACCCAGGACCAGCGCGTCAAATCGGCTTTATTCATGATTAGTCATCCGACCCTTCGTCCATGATTCCCAGATCTTCGAGCGCATCCTTTGCCGCCAGCTCCATGGCAGGACCGATCAAGTCGATAAGATCGGTCGCGATAACGCTCTTCTCACCATACTCCGTCGCCGCAGCAAAACCGGCGTAGCTGTGAAGTGCAACGGCGTACGAATACAGCAACTCCCAACGATCCATCTCGTCGCGCATGGTGGCAAGCGTGCCGGCCAAAATACCCGCGAGAACATCACCCGAACCGGCAGTTGCCAGAGAAGCCGGACCCGAGAGCGGCAGCAGCACGCGCTCAACGCCACAGATAGCCGTCGTCGGCCCCTTGGCAATGACCACCAGATTGTCGGAGCCTGCAGCCCAGACAACCTTCTGCGCGGCCGCAATCGCGGTACCAAGGTCGTTCACCTCGTCACCGGCAACCAGGCGCGAAAGCTCACGATAGTGCGGCGTCATAACCAACGGCTGCTCGCGGCGATACATCTCGGGGTTACTATCAATACCGTCAATGGCAATCTTAGCAAGGCAGTTGAGTGCATCGGCGTCCAAAATTAGCGGTACATCAAGCTCGAGCAAGCCCGAAACCACCTGCATAGCGCCGGCAGACGTCGTCATACCGGGACCGCACAGCACGCAGCTGTACTTCTTTGCGATCTCGCACACCGTCATGCGCGCAGCGGCGCCAAAGGAGCCGCGGGAATCAGACGGAATAGCAAAGACCGGAATCGAAGGAAGTGCCATGCGAATAAGATTGGCGCAGGCGTCAGGAGCCGCGACTGCCACGTAACCAGCACCCGCGCGAGCTGCAGACTTGGCCGCCATAATGGCAGCACCAGGATATTGCGCAGATCCGGCGACAATAAGCACAGAGCCACGGGAATACTTATCGATATTCGATGGTAGCGGAGCAAAGTAATCAACTAAGTCACCGGGCTCGACAATCTCGGCGGCGTGGTCGACATCATCGATGACCTCGTCAAGACGGTCGTAAAGATTGCCGCAGATCAAATCGCCAGCATACTCAGGACCATCAGCGCTATACAGACCAATCTTGGGCGCAATCATCGTCACCGTGCGCTCGGCACGAATGCAGTCGTCATCAACAACGCCCGTCTCGGCATTCAGGCCCGAGGGGACATCAATGGATACGACACAATCGGCGCATTCATTGACCGTAGGAATCCAAATGGAGAACGGCGCACGCAGATTCCCGTGGAAACCGGTACCAAAAATGGCATCGACAACAACATCGGCCTTATCGATCAAAACCTCGAGTTCGTCACGCGAGGGACCGACGCAAACGTGCACATCGCGGCCGGCAGTTCGACGAGCAACATGACGTGCCAGAGCAGCAGGAATCTCATCCGGCTCAACCGGAGAAACGATATCCACGTCCACACCCTTGTGGCTCAGGATATCGGCGGCAACCCAACCGTCGCCGCCATTATTACCAAAACCGACCAGAACGAGAACCCGATCGGGATTGAGCTTCAAGACCTCGTTGGCGGCAAACTCACCCGCTAGCTCCATAAGCTCGGCCTTCGAAGTCCCTTCGCGTTCGATGATATCCTCGAGACGAACGACTTCTTCGGTACTCAAAACCGGTTTCATCTATGCTCCTAGCGTATCTTGCGAAGCATCGCCCAGGTGCTCCGTCAATGCTGAATTCTGCAGCTGCTCGAGCTCATCTAATACAGAGCGAGCCTCTTTAAATGTCTGCGAAACGCGTTTCTTGGTGCTCACCTTTTCATCTTTTGGCTTAGGCCGAGCATCTTCGGTAATCGCGATGGCATTCGCAACGGCCAAGTCTCCTGTAAGCGTAATGGAAAGAGCGACCTCAACAACACCCAGTTCTTGAGCGATCTCGAGAGCACGGCCCGAAAGCAGCGCCTTCGGTTTGCCGAGTTTATCACGCGTAACCGAAACATCCTTGCGACCCACGCCTTGACTAAAACCCGTGCCGAGAGCTTTAAGCACCGCCTCGCGCGAAGCAAAGCGGCTCGCATAGTGAGCAGCGGGACGCGATGATGCATCGCAATACGCACGCTCTTCTTCGGTAAACACACGCCGAGCAAACGACGGCGTCTTTTCAAGAATTGATTTCATGCGGGAAATCTCGACGATATCAACGCCGATACCAGCTTCAGCCATGTTCACCTCCATATCGCACAGACTAAGTTATTGTAGCCCGTTCGCAGAAGATGCGACAAACGAGGGTTATAAAACACAGCTACTATGTGAGACAAAAGCCCGTAAACGCAAAAAAAGGGGGAGGCCGCGAGGGCACGAGGATGCCCCCGAGTCAGATCT
>CABUDJ010000066.1 GCA_902490325.1 uncultured Collinsella sp.
CGCGATTGGCGAAAATGCGTTGGTGGAAATGGTGAAAATTATATTGACGCTAACAACTATCTGCCTCTTGAACTCGTCGGTGAAATGCCTCGGGTGCCTGGGGTCCCTCATATACGGCCCTCCCGTCTCCTGCGCCCCTCCCGGAACTGTCCACATCAGTGTAGCCAATCCACACCGCGAGCCTCACGCCGCGCAGGCCCCTGTCCCTGAGGGAGCCGAGGAACTCGGACCAGGCGGCCTCGCTCTCGCTGTCGAAGCAGGCGCAGCCGAGGAACTCCTTGTGCCCGGAGGACGACATGCCGATCGCCGTGACGAGCGCGACGCTCGCGTAGCGCCCGCCGGTCCTGCACTTCATGTAGGTCGCGTCGAGCCACACGTAGGGGTGCTCGCCCTCGATCGGCCGGGTCCTGAACGCCTCGGCCTCCTCGTCCAGCCCGGCGCACAGCGCCGACACCTCGGAGCTGGACAGCGAGGAGACGCCGAGCTCCTCGGCGACGAGCCCGACCTTGCGGGTGCTCACGCCAGCGACGTACATCTCGCGCACGAGCGCGACCATGGACGCCTCGACGCGCGTGTAGCGCTCGAGTATGCCCTCGGGGAAGTAGGTCCCCTCGCGCAGCTTGGGGACCCGCAGCTCGAGGTCGCCGAGGGAGGTCGACAGGGACCTCTCGCGGTAGCCGTTCCTGCTGTTGACGCGCTCGGGCGACCTGGAGCCGCGGGGCGCGCCGCAGGCCTCCTGCGCCTGGGAGTCCATCAGGGCGTTGACCACGGACTGGATCACCTCCCTGCCGAACTCCCTCAGGTCGTCGCACCGCGAGAACAGCGCGAGCAGGGCCTCGGTCTGGGGCCGGTCGAGGCCGAGCCCCCGGTCCGGCTGGGATAGAATGTCGCTGTGGGCCATCGTCTTTCCTTTCGTCGAATATCTAGGCACTGACGATTCTAGGCGATGGCCCTCCCTTGCTTCTTACACCACGACTGTGTGCGCTACCAAGGGGCCAACCATGACCGCCTTTTTCGAAAATCGACAGGCCTTCTACCTGCGGTTTTATTTTTCGTTTTCCCGGCATGGTTGAGGGTATCCAATTAAACGTAGTAGATAGGCCCGTTTTGTGGCATACAACCCATTCAAGCCCAATCTCGAAGGCTAAAGAGCGCCTCTCATCCACGCCTGTGAGCGAAAAGCAAATAGAATAAAAGCAAATGAAAAGCCCGTTTGACGAGCGGAGGACATATGCGCGACGTAGCCGAAAGCGACTGGAAGCTGTTTAAGAAAATGCTTCCTCAATGGCAAGAACGTTATATGGAAAAGCTCATCGGCCAGTACGTTGAGATACTGAATGGCGGCAGCGAAGCGTCCAGTAGATTTTGGGCACTAGAAGAGAGCCTCAATAGAGACAAGCTGTCCTCAGGCGTAATTGCAAACGACATTCGCCGCAGCACAATGCACCGCGAGATAGCCAATTTGCTTATCGACAGCGTGATCACCCTTGACGACCTTGACGGTTTTACCGAGGACATTAAGAGCTATGCGCAACACTGGATTGGCCAGTAAGAGCACCGAACGACAAACATCCCCAGCAAAACGGGGCAAACGCTGGGCCACCTATAGGCTGCCCAGCGTTTGCCCAGATAAAACCTGCCAAAATAAACCTGTCCCTTTTTGGCAGGTTACTCGGCGCTCTTGAGGGCGCCGACCATGTCGATCTTGTTGAGCGTTCGGTTGGTGGCGAGGTTGACGATAAACGTAAAGCCGAAGGAAAGCACTACGGCGAGCACGTAGCTTAGCGGCTCGACCTCAACGTCAAAGTACAGCGACGGCATCTGCAGGATGTACGTAAAGCTCTCGGCAAGCAGGCCACCCAGCGGCACGCCCAGTGCGGTGCCAATCGCCGTGAGGATCAACGTCTCCTTGTTGACGTAATGGTGTACCTCGCCACGGCGGAAGCCCAGCACCTTGATGGTCGCCAGCTCGCGCTCGCGCTCGGAGATATTCGTGTTGGACAACGTAAACACCACCACAAACGACAGGCACGCCGCCATAAAGGTCACGAGCACCACGACGGAATTGATGATAGTGAAGTTCGCCTCGTAGTTCTGCCAATGTTCGGCCGTGCTCGAGATGGTGAGCCAGCCGTCACTCTTAAGATTCTTGCTAAACGCAATCTGGTCGGCCGACGAGCCCTTAAGCAGCACAAAGACGCCGTTAAGGCGCACGCTTCGACCGAACGCGCGCTCATAGGTGCCCTGCGTCATGTAAAGCGTGTTGCCCAGATAGTTGAGCGAGATGTCGCTAACCTTGACCTTAGCAACATTGAGCGACGAATCCTGGACGTGCGCCGTATCGCCCGGCTGAATCCCCAGTACCAGCTGTGAACTCTTGCTCAGATACACGTCTCCGTCACGCAAAGACAGCGGCTCTTTGGACTCATCCTCAAGGCGAACGTAGTCGTCCAGGTCGTTCGTGCGGTCATCGGGCACCACGATCAGCTGCACGGTCTCGCTCTTGCCGCCAAACGTAAAGGTGACGTTGTCGGTCATAATCGGCAGCGTCGAAGTCACGGTCACGTTGGAATCATTGGCCGCGCTGCGCTCATCCAACGCCGCGCACGTCTGCGTAAAGTCATCGGGGTTGGCGACCGCCAGCAAGTCATAACGCGTGATATGCCCGTACTGTTTGGGCGAAAGCGCCACCGACGTATCGCGGATGCCCATACCGCAGATCACGAGCGCCGTGCAACCGGCGATGCCGAAGATGGTCATAAAGGCGCGCTTTTTATAGCGGAATAGGTTGCGTGCAGCGACCTTGTTCAAAAAGCCCATGCGGCGCCAGATACAGCCGATGCGCTCGAGCAAGATGCGCGAGCCAGCGCGCGGGGCCTTGGGACGCATAAGCGAGGCCGGGGTCTCGGCCATCTCGTGGCGGCAGGCGATAATCGTGGCGCCCACCACGCCCACGGCAAACAGCGCCACCGAAACGATCGAGGACACGATGTCGTACGAAAGCAGCATCTGGGGCAGTGAGTACATGTCGTCGAACACCGTAAACAGGAACAGCGGCAGGCCCACAAATCCGATGATGTTGCCGAGCACGCCGCCGATCAGACAAGCCCACAGCGCATAGTCCACGTATTTGGACAGGATGCGTCCGCGCGAATAACCGAGCGCCTTATACAGGCCGATGAGCGTGCGCTCCTCCTCGACCATACGCGTGGCGGTGGTAAGGCTGATGAGCACGGCGACGATAAAGAAGATGAACGGGAACACCGTGGCGATGGCCTCAATTGACGAGCTGTCGCTCTCCACGCTCGAGTAGCTTGCGATGTTGCCGCGGTCCTGGATGTACCAGGTGCATTCGCCCAGATCGGAAAGCTCGGCGCGGGCATCGGCAAACTGTTGATCGGCGGCGGCGCGACGCTGATCCAGGTCGGCTTGCGCCTGCGCACGCTCGTCGCTGCCCTCGGCCATGCGATTGATGTTGTCCTGCTCAATCCCAAAGAGCATATTCGCCTGACGCTCAGCCGCGTCCAAGCTCGCCGGCGTGTCGACCGTCAGCTCCTGGGCGCGCGCCTTCTCACGCTCCTCGCGGATCTTCTCGATATTGCCCTTGACCTCATTGATCTTTGCCGCGTAGGAATCCGAATAGGAGTTGAGGCTCTTGGCTCCCTCGACGATCACGTGGACCGCGGAGTAGGAAGAAGATGTCGCGGCGTCCTCGCTCACATAGAACTTATAGTCCGCCGCCGAAGCAGCGCGAAAGGCGTTGACTGTCGAGTCAGAACTTACATCAGTGGGGTCGAGGACCTCAGCCGTAATGGTGTAATCGCCCGCGGCAAACTGGTCCTTGGCGCTTTGATTGGACGAGCTCGCGTCATTGGCGGCAAAACTCACCGTATCGCCGATTTTCTTGCCCGATGCCTTCAGGAACTTCGAAGTCACCGCGACTTCATCGGCGCTCTCGGGCAAATCGCCGTTCACGAGCACCGGCTGATCGATGTTCTCCTTGGAGAGACTCTGCACGACCACGCGCTCGCGCGTTGTGCCCACGGCGGTGTAGGCGATCTCGGTGTAGATGCCCTCGGCCGTTTCGACGCCATCGACCTCTTGTATGGCGTCGAGATCATCGTCAGTCAGGCCATAGGTCGACTGCACGTTAATGTCATAGACATTTTGCTGGTCGAAGTAGGCGTCGACCGAATCGCACAGATCCTCGCAGCCTGCCTTAAGACCGCACATCACACTCACGCCGAGCGCGGTGATGACCACAATGGACAGGAAGCGCTTAAGGCTGCCTCGGATTGTGCGGTAGATGCCACGGCGAAAAACCGTCGGCACCATATCGTTTGAGCTTTGGGCAGTGCGGTAGGTCGTAAAATCCTGCTCGCGCTCCGTGTTCTGCGCGTCGCGGCGTAGGCTGTTTTGGCGGTCTTGGTCCATGGGCGCTACCACTCGATCGTCTCGATAGGCACGGGATTTTGCTGGACCGTCTCGCTCTCCACGCGACCGTTCTTAAAGCGGATCAGGCGATCGGCCATGGGCGCCAGCGCGGAGTTGTGGGTGATGATGATGACCGTAATGCCCTGCTTGCGGCAAGTGTCCTGCAGCAGCTGCAAGATCTGCTTGCCGGTTTTATAGTCAAGTGCGCCCGTGGGCTCGTCGCACAAAAGCAGCTTGGGGTTCTTTGCCAGTGCGCGGGCAATGGACACGCGCTGCTGCTCGCCGCCCGAAAGCTGTGCCGGAAAGTTGCCCAGGCGCTCGCCCAGGCCAACCTGACGAAGCGTTTGCTCGGCATCGAGCGAATCAGGGCAGATTTGCGCCGCAAGCTCAACATTTTCGAGCGCCGTCAGGTTGGGGACCAGATTGTAGAACTGGAAGACAAAGCCGACGTCGGCGCGGCGGTATTCCACGAGCTGCGCCTCGTTAGCGGAGCTCACATCGCGCCCGTCCACCGTCACGGTGCCGGAAGTCGCCGTATCCATGCCGCCCAGAATGTTGAGCGCCGTGGTCTTGCCGGCACCCGAAGCACCCAAAATGATGGCGAGCTCGCCGCGCTCGACCGTAAAGCTCGCGCCGTCGAGTGCGTGAATGCGGGCGTCGCCCTCGCCGTATGCCTTGATGACGTCTTTGAATTCGATATAAGCCATCGATCGGTTCCCATCTGGTCGGATAACTCTTTAGTATTACCCATTTCGCACCGACTAAAAAGGGACGGGTTTATTTTGGCAGGTTCTATATGGGGAAACGGCAGCTATAGATGAGGCGCCGGGGAGGCAGAGAAATCATCGATGGGGTCAGGCCAACCGCCAAACACAACGCACGCATCTCAATCTGTCAGCCAAATCATTCGAACAGCTGTTCGTTTCTATGATATGATTCCGCTATCTAAGCAGGCCAATACGCAGAAAGGCGGCCAACATGGCGTTCGACTTTAAGAAGGAATGCAAGGAGCTCTACAAACCTGCAAGCAAGCCGAGTATCGTAACTGTCCCGCCTATGAGCTACGTTGCCGTTCGCGGAAAGGGCAACCCAAATACCGAAGGTGGCGAGTATCAAAACGCCCTGCCGCTACTTTACGGCATCGCCTATACCGTCAAGATGTCGAAGAAAGGCTCAAGGAGTATCGAGGGCTATTTCGACTTTGTGGTACCGCCGCTCGAGGGTTTCTGGTGGCAAGACTCCCCGAGCGGCGACATCGATTATGTACGCAAGGACGATTTCAACTTTATCTCGTGCATCCGCCTGCCCGATTTCGTCAGCCGAGATGATTTTGACTGGGCAGTCGCGGAGGCCACGGCCAAAAAGAAACTGGACTTTTCTGCCGTCGAGCTGCTTAAAGTTGACGAGGGTCTCTGCGTTCAATGCATGCACACCGGGCCCTATGACGACGAACCGGCGACCGTAAACGCTATGCATGAATACACGACCGAGCAGGGCTATGTCCCCGACTTCTCAGGCACCCGTTTACATCACGAAATCTATCTCTCCGATCCACGCAAATGTGCACCGGAGAAACTAAAGACCGTGGTTCGTCATCCTATCAAGCGCGCTGAATAGCGCGGAGCGCCGTCCCGCGCATCAGGTTTTAGGCCAGGCAATCAGCCGCTCCAAGATCATCTGGCAGCTTCCTTGACGCAGGTCATCGTATCTTATAATTTTATGTCTCTAAAGCTGGAAAGCCTCTCAACGATGCGCAACTCCAGCTCTTTTTATATCAAGAGGCTTAAATGAAATACCAGAAGTCGTGGATATCCATCAACGAACAGATAGCACTATTGACAGAAAACAAGGGTCTTAAGTGCTCTAATCAAAGCGAACTCGAGCGAGCTTTGGTCGAAGTCGGCTACTACAGGCAAAGTACTCGAGCGTTACTCCTCGCACGCGCCCTCAAGCCGCAGCAGCCACTCCTTACGGTCGAGACCGCCGGCATATCCATTGAGCGACCCGTCGGCCGCCACCACGCGATGGCACGGCACGATAATCGAAATGGGATTACGCGCGACTGCGGCCCCCACGGCACGGGGAGACTCAACGGGCGTTTCATTTCCCGGCACACGATGTCGAGCCGCAACACGCTGGGCGATCTCGCCATACGTAGCGACCTCGCCACGCGGAATAGAAAGCAGCTCGTACCAAACTTCACGCTGAAACGCCGTACCAATCAAATGCAACGGCGGCGTAAACCGAGGTTCCTGCCCTGCAAAATAAGCATTCAGCCAAGCCCACGAACGCTCAAGCACCGAAGAAGCCGCACCATTTGCCGGACTAACCGACGACATGCCACCAATACCGGAAACCGCGTCGGTGCCTTCAACATGTTCGGGATCTTCTTTGAGAAGCGTGGAGCCAAAGTGCTCCTGCCCCTCGAACCAAAGCCCCGTCAGACCGCGGCCATCAGCGGCAAGCAAGATTTCGCCCAAAGGCGAAGTAAACGTCGTCGTGACCACCAGCGGCTCCTTTCAAAACTCCGCAACATAATACCGCGAATTGTGCAGACAACCCCAATCGACCCCAAAGTCACCCAAGGCAGCAGGCGCGACAGCGCCGCAGCTGCCGCACGACCCCAAAGTCCCCGCAGGTAGCAGGCGCAACGCGCCGCAGCTGCCGGCCGCGCTCCGCAGTCCCCCAAGACGGCAGGCGCGAAGCGCCGGGGCCGCCGCCGGGACCAGGGCCTGCAACGGCCACGTGCCCCCACATCAGTCCAGCGGCCCCAACCAGCAACGGCCCCATCGCAGGCCGCTCGCAGCTGAGTCACCGCAGGCAGGGGCCGGGCTTAGTTTTCAGAACACTCCGCAGACCAGTGTGGCGCCTTGTCCGCGGCTCCGAAGGAGCAGGACAAGGCGCCACACATGGTCGAGGACGTTCTGAAAACTAAGCCCGGCCCCCGCCGGACAGGTCGCACTACTCGCAGAGCAGCTTAGCAATCTGGACGGCGTTGGTTGCCGCGCCCTTACGGATTTGGTCGCCGCAGCACCAGAAGGTGATGCCACGCGCGGCCTCGGGGTTCGAGATGTCGCGGCGCACGCGGCCGACCCAAATCAGGTCCTGGTCGGAGGTGTCCATCGGCATGGGGAAGCGGTCGTGTGCATCCTCGGCAGCCATATCGTCAACCAGCTTGACACCCGGGGCAGAAGCCAGCGCAGCACGAGCCTCCTCGACCGTGATGTCACGCTCGAACTCGAGCGTAATGCTCTCGGAGTGCGAGCGCAGCACGGGCACGCGCACACAGGTGCAGTTCACGCGCAGCTCGGGCAGATGCATGATCTTGCGGCCCTCGTTTTGCAACTTCATCTCCTCGGAGGTAAAGCCCTCTTCCTTGACGCCGCCAATCTGCGGAATCAGGTTGCTCGCCAGCTGGGCGGCAAAGGCGCGCGGCTCGGGAATCTCCTCGCCACGGCCCAGGGCGCCAAGCTGGGCCTCGAGCTCGGCCATACCGGGGGCACCGGCGCCCGAAGCTGCCTGATACGTGGACACGATCATGCGCTTTACGCCGGCAAGCTGGTGCAGCGGCCAGGTGGGAACCAGGCCGATAATGGTCGCACAGTTGGGGTTGGCGATAAGGCCGTGATGCCACTTGATATCGTCGGCATTGATCTCGGGCACGACCAGCGGCACCTCGGGATCCATGCGGAAGGCGTGGCTGTTGTCGACCACGACGGCGCCACGCTTGACAGCCTCGGGCAGCAGCTCCTTGGCGATATCGTCGCCGGCAGCGCCGAGCACGATATCGCAGCCCTCAAAGGCCTCGGGGCAAGCCTCTTCAATCACGATCTGCTCGCCGCGGAACTCGACGGTCTTGCCCGCGGAGCGTGCACTTGCCAGCAGCTTGAGCTTGCCAACCGGGAACTCCTGCTCGTTAAGGCACTCGAGCATCTGGGTGCCTACAGCTCCCGTCGCGCCCAAAATAGCAACCGTGTACTGTTTCATGCTTCCCCCTTTAAAGGTTGTGGCTTTTGCCCGCACGCCGAGCAGGCCGATTATTGTTGCCAGTGTATACAAGAACGGGGCGGGCACGAAACCCGCCCCGTCGAAACGAAACCGAAACGAAACGCCCCGCCGTAGATTTTTGAGACATGACCCAAAAATCTACCGAGCAGTCGCTACTTTTTGAGCGCAGCCAGAGCGGGATCGACCGGCGCAGGAGCCTCCAGATCGGAGACCTTCACAATGCCGTTTTCGTCGGAGAAGGCACGGTAAATGGTCCGAATCGCCAGGTCGAAGTCCTTCTCCTCGACACCGATAATGATATTGATCTCGTCACAGCTCTGCGAAATCATGCGCACGCTCACGCCGGCCTGGCCGAGCATGCCAAACAGATGGCCCGAGATACCTGCACGACCGCGCAGGTTACGACCGACGGTCGCGATGAGCGCCAGGCCCTCGACAACCTCGATCTCGAGCGGCTCGACCTCCTGCTGAATGTCGCCCACAAGCGAGTACAGCGAATCGTGCACATCCTGCTCCTGCACCACGGCGCCAAAGCGGTCGACACCAGTGGGCATGTGCTCGACGGAAACGTCATAGCGCTCGAAGACCGAAAGCGCGCGGCGCATAAAGCCAACGCGGGGCTTGGTGCGGTCGCGGGCAACGTTGATGGCGACAAAACCGCGCTTGCCGGTCACACCGGTAATGATGGGCTCCGCCTCGCCCTCATCAGCCGTCTCGCTAATGATGGTGCCGGGGTCCTGCGGCGCATTGGTGTTCTTGATGACCAGCGGAATACCCGCCTCGCGCACGGGGAACACGGCCTCCTCGTGCAGGACGCTTGCACCCATGTACGAAAGCTCGCGCAGCTCCTCGTAGGTAACGCGGGCGATGGGCTGAGCCTCGGGAACAATACGCGGATCGGCAGAGTAGAAGCCCGAAACGTCGGTCCAGTTCTCGTAAAGGTCGGCGCCCAGGCACTTGGCCAGAATCGAGCCCGAGATATCGCCGCCGCCACGATCGAGCAGCTTGATCTGGCCCTCGCGCGTCGCGCCGTAGAAGCCAGGCATAACGAAGCCGCCCTGCTGGCCATACTCCTGCACCAGCTCGGAGGTGCGATTCATGCTGAGCGTACCGTCGTGATGGAACGCCACAACCGTCGCGGCGTCCAGGAACGGTAAGCCCAGGTACTCGGCCATCAGGCGGGCGGTAAAGTACTCGCCACGGCTCACAAGCTCCTCGGTGGAGTAGCCGCCCGAGCGGGCGCGCTCGGCAAAGGCCGCGAACTCCTCACGGATGGGATAGGTGAGCTCCAGCTCGTCAGCGATATCAAAATAGCGCTGGCCAATGTCCTCGAGCAGTTCCTCGCACGACACGTGGTACTTAACGTGCGCGTTAACCAGGTAGAGCAGGTCAGTCACCTTGGTGTCGCCCTTAAAGCGGCGACCGCAGGCAGAAACCACCACAAAACGGCGGGCCGGATCGGCATCGACGATGGCCTTGATCTTTTTGAAGTGTTCGGCGTCGGCGACCGACGAGCCGCCAAACTTGGCAATCTTAATCATGGGCTGGAGGTTACCTTTCTAAAAAGCCTCTGCGAACCTATTTTGCACGCTCTGATACCATGGTTTCACCGATTGGGACCAAGGCATCCGAGGAGCAGTGTTATATGGGAACTTATCATAGTACACGAGGACGCACTTTATCGTGCTCAAGTAAGGTGGCAATCCGTACCGGCATCGCTCCCGACGGGGGTTTGTTTGTCTCGGACGAGCTCGGCACCCAGCAGGTCGATATCAGCTCGCTTGCAGATAAATCGTACTTTGAAATCGCTCAAGATGTGTTGGGAATGTTACTGAATGATTACACGGCCGAAGAAATTTCGGCGTGTGTCGACGAGGCATACCGCGGCACGTTCGCGAGTGAAGAGGTTACGCCGCTCGTCAAACTCGACGCTGCGCCGGGCACCGACGCCCCTCAGACCTATGTGATGGAGCTCTTTGGCGGCCCCACGAGCGCCTTCAAGGACGTCGCCCTGCAAATGCTCCCCCGTCTGATGGCCCGCACTTCTGCCAAGGATGGCGGCGCCGAGCGCATCATGATCGTCACCGCCACGTCAGGCGACACGGGCAAGGCAGCACTCGCCGGCTTTGCCGACGCTCCGGGCACGGGCATCACCGTCTTTTATCCCGAGGGCAAGGTCAGCCGCGTCCAGAACCTGCAGATGTCCACTCAGGAGGGCGATAACGTCGCCGTCTGCGGCATCCGCGGCAACTTCGACGATGCCCAGAGCGCCGTCAAGCGTATCTTTGCCGATAAGGAGCTTGCCGAGCGCCTGGAGGCCGCTGGCACTGTGCTTTCGAGCGCCAACTCCATCAATGTCGGCCGTCTGGTACCGCAGGTTGTCTACTACTTTGCCGCCTATGCGCAGCTGCTGCGCGCCGGCGCCATCAAGGCCGGCGACGCCGTGGAGTTCTGCGTACCGACCGGCAACTTTGGCGATATCTTGGCCGGCTACTACGCCAAGCGCATGGGTCTGCCCGTCGCCAAGCTCGTCGTGGCGAGCGACAAGAACAACGTGCTTGCCGACTTCCTGACCACCGGCGTTTACGACCGTAACCGCCCGTTCTTCACGACCATCTCGCCGTCGATGGACATCCTTATTAGCTCCAACCTGGAGCGCATGCTGTACTTCCTGTCCGATGGCGACTGCGAGCTCGTTGCCGGCCTTATGGAGCAGCTGGCACAGACTGGTCGCTACGAGGTTCCCGCCGACCTGCTGGCAAAGATTCAGAGCGTCTTTGGCTGCGGTTGGGCCAGCGAGGACGAGGTCCGCGCTGCCATCAAGAACTGCTGGGATGCAAACGGCTATGTGATCGACCCGCACACCGCTTGCGGCTATCACGTCTTTGAAAAGGTCGCCCCCGCCGAGGGCGCCAAGGCCCGCGTGCTGCTTTCAACCGCTAGCCCCTACAAGTTCCCGCGCGCCTGCTGCGACGCCCTGGGCCTCGACGTACCCGAGGACGATTTTGAGGCCATGCGCGTGCTCGAGCAGGCCACCAACACGGTCGCCCCGGCCCAGCTCGCCGAACTCGAGTCCAAGCCCGTCCGCTTCGAAGACGTCTGCGACGTAGCCGACATGGCCAACTACGTAGAGTCTGCAGCAAAACGAATGAGCACCAACTAGACCCCTTATTAAGCGCCGGCGAAAGCCGGCGCACCTTCTTTCATCAGATAACCCCCGGGATGATGACGAACATGCGAGGTTTGCGCTGGTTGCTGGGACGGTGATTTT
>CABUDJ010000067.1 GCA_902490325.1 uncultured Collinsella sp.
GTTGCCGCGCCCCGCAGTGCCCGCTTCCCCCGAGAACAATTATCAGTGCAGGTAGAGGCGTTGCCAATTTCGTAGATTACTCGCCGTGGTCAGCCGGAGCCATTTTGTCGTAGTAAACCGGGCTTCTTTTAACTAGAGAAGTTCAACCAAGAAGAGGGCGCCTGGTTGGGGCGCCCTCTTTTGCGTTGAGGATTAAGTTTGAATCGTCCGGATTAGTGGCGCTTGCGGGTGGCCGTTGCCTTACGGACGGAGGTCTTCTTGGTCGGAGCCTTTTCCTCAGTCTTAGCGGCGGGGGAGACCGGGGCCTCCTTGGCGGGCTCGGTCTTTGCCGTAGCCTTCGGAGCGGTCTTGACCTCAGCAGCCTTCGGTGCCGGCTCGGCCTTTACTGCGGGCTTGTCCTCGGCCTTAGCCTCTGCCTTGGGAGTAGCAGCCTTGGTCGTGGCCTTTTTGGTCGTCGTGGTAGTGCGCTTGCGCGTGGTAGTCTTGGCAGCCGGCTTTGCCTCGACAGCTGCCTCGGCCTTGGACTCGGAGGGCGTCTCCTCGACTTTGCCGGCCGGCTTTGCGACTGCCTTCGGGGTCGTCTTCGCGGCGGCCTTCGTCGTAGTAGCCTTCGTGGTCGTCGACTTCGTTGCCGTGGTCTTCTTGGCTGCCGTTGCCTTCTTGGTGGTCGCGGCCGTCTTCTTGGCAGCGGTCTTGGCCGGAGCCTTTGCCGCAGGCTTAGCCTCGGCGGTGGCGGGCTCGACCTTTACCTCGGGAGCGACCTCGGCCTCGGCGGCCTTTTTGGCTGCGGCGGTCGTACGCTTGCGCGTGGACGTTGCCTTAGCAGCGGTTGTCTTGCTAGCAGCGGCCTTCGTGGTTGTGGCCTTCTTAGCTGTCGCCTTGCGGGTCGTCGTCTTCTTGGCGGCAGGCTTAGCCGCGGGCTTAACCTCGGCCTCGGCAGCCGGTTTCTCTTCAGTTTTGGGCTCCTCGGCGGCAGCGGGCTCCTTATCAGTCGCCACAGGCTCCTCAGCCGCAGTCTCAACCACAGTCACCGGGCGCTCGATCTCCGGGTGCATAAAGAAGTACAGGTCCAGATACTTGTCGGCCGAGCGCGTCCAGCTAAAGTCCTGGCTCATGGCCTGCGTGACCAGCTGGTTCCAGGCGTCGCGGTTATCCCAGAACAGACGCGCCGCGCGGAATACCGCATCGCCCATCTCGTCGCCGTTAAAGTTGCTAAACGAGAAGCCCGTGCCCTCGCCGGTAAACTCGTTGTACGGCTGCACGGTGTCCTTCAGGCCACCGGTCTCGCGAACAATCGGCAGCGTGCCGTAGCGCATGGCGATGATCTGCGACAGGCCGCAGGGCTCAAACTTCGAAGGCATCAGGAACATGTCGGCGGCGGCATACATGCGCTGCGACAGCGCCGGATCGAACTCGATGCGTGCGGCCATGGTGCCGGGGTACTTGTCCTGGAAGTAGCGCAGGCCGTCCTCGTAGTCGCGGTCGCCGGTGCCCAGCACCGCCACCTGCACGCCGCCGGACAGGATGCGGTCGAGCGCGTACATGACCAGATCCATGCCCTTCTGGCGCGTCAGGCGCGTGACCATCACCATGAGCGGACGGTCGTCGCGAACCTCGAGGCCCAGTTCCTCCTGCAGCTTGGCCTTGCACACGGCCTTGCCGGAACGGTCCTCCACGGTGTAGTTGGCGGCAATTCGCTTGTCTGTTGCCGGGTCAAAGCCCGCAACGTCAATGCCGTTCAAAATGCCCTGCAGCGCGTAGGAACGCTCGCGCAGTACGCCGTCCAGGCCCTCGCCAAACTCGGGCGTCTGGATCTCGTTGGCATAGGTGGGGCTCACCGTGGTGATGGCGTCGGCATAGCGCAGGGCGCCCAGCATGTAGTTGATGCTGCAGGCGTCGCAACGCAGCTGCGAGGCGGCCGCCGGAATGTGCGCCACACCAAGGATGTCCTCCATCACGGTGTCGCTAAACTGGCCCTGGAACGCCACGTTGTGGATCGAGAACACGGTCTTGACGCGGTCATACAGCGGCAGGCCCTGGTAGAACTCGCGCAAAAACACGGGCGCCAGCGCAGTCTGCCAGTCGTTGCAGTGCAGGATGTCGCACTCAAAGCCGGCGGGCAGGTGCTGCAGGCTCTCGGTGATGGCCTTGGAGAAGAACGCAAAGCGCTCGCCGTCGTCAAAGAAGCCGTACGGATAGTCGCGCGCGAAGTAGCGCTCGTTGTCGATGAACATATAGGTGACGCCGTCGTGCTCGAGCTTCTCGAGTCCGCAGTACTCATTGCGCCAGCCCAGGCTCACGTAAAAGTCGGAGAAGTGCTCCATCTGCGACTTGTACTCGTCCTTGATGGTGGCGTACTTGGGCACCATCACGATTACTTCGGCGCCGGCGCGCACAAGCGCCGCAGGCAGCGAGCCCGCCACGTCGCCCAGGCCACCGGTCTTCACAAACGGTGCGCACTCGGCCGAGGCAAACACGATCTGCATCTTTTTGCTGGAATCAGCCATATTGTCTCCCTGTTGCAATTCGAGAATAGCCGCCTGGCGCAAACCGGGCGGCTATTCTACGTGTTACGAGCGATGTTGCGGTGCCAAAGCTAGCTCGCGTTGGTGATATCAGAAGTTAACGGGGCCTTTCCCAGCACCAAGATGTTCTCGGGCGTGCCGCGAAGCTCGGTGTTGGTGGGAACCACGTTGTTCTTGTCCAGGATTGCATTCTCAACGCGGGCGCCGCTCTTGATGACGCAGCTCTGGTTGATGATCGAATTGGTCACCGAGGCGCCTTCCTCAACCACAACGCCGCGCGACAGGATCGAGTTGCGCACGGTGCCCTTGATGATGCAGCCGGCCGAGATGATCGAGTTGCAGGCGTGGCTACCGGTCGCATAGCGCGAAGGCGGCACGTCGTGAGCCTTGGTCAGAATCGGGCGCTCGGGGTCAAAGAGCTGGTCGGCCACGGTCTGGTCGAGCAGGTCCATGCTGCGACGATACAGCGACTTCTCGCTAAACACGCCCACGACCTCGCCCTTGTACTCGTAGCTGCACACGTCGATGTTGCCAAAGTCGCCCTGTAGTGCCTCGAGCAGGTCCAGATAGTCGGCGGCCTGGTAGTGGTCGATGATCTCGAGCAGCGTCTCGCGGTTGACGATGCAGCAGTCCATAGACGCGTTGTCGCCATACACGACGCCGGCGCTGACGCCCGTCAGACGGCCGTTCTCGTTGATCTGCAGCTTGGTCTCGTCATCTACGTTGCGCGTGGCCTTGCAGTACACCACGGTCATCTGGGCACCGGAGTTCTCGTGCGCCTCGATGATGGTGTTGAGGTCCATATTAAAGATGATGTTGGTGCCCATCATCACAACATAGGGCTTGTCCGAGCGCTGGAACAGCGTCTTGTTGGAGATGATGTCGCGCAGCAGGAAGCGCATGCCGCCCTTGGTGGTGCCATACGCGTTGCCGGGCACCATGAACAGGCCGCCCTTCTTGCGGTCCAGGCCCCAGTCCTTGCCCGAGCCCACGTGGTCGATCAGGGAACGGTAGTTGCCCGGCATGACGACACCGACGGTCTTGATGCCGGCATTCATCATGTTAGACAGCGGGAAGTCGATCAGGCGGTAGCGACCCAAAAACGGAACGGACGCGATGGGACGGTCCTTGAGCAGCACGCTGCCGTAGGTCGAAGAGTAGTTAGCGGTGATATAACCGATGGCCTTGCGATTGATCATCGGATCATTCCCCCTTCCCGATAACGACGTCATTTCCAACGACGGCCGTATCCTTGGTGGTATCGACAGAGCCGAGCTTCACGCCCTCTTCGACCGTGGAGTTCTCGCCCAAAATAGCGCGGCAGATGTGCGCACCGCTCTTAACGTGCGCACCCGGCAGTAGCACGGAGTCCTCGACCACGGCGCGCTCCTCGATGATGACATCGGTCGAAAGAATCGAGTGGCGAGCAGTGCCGTAGATCTTGCAGCCGTTGGAGACCAGGCAGTCGTCCAGGCGACCATCCGGACCAATGTAGTGCGGCGGACGCGTGGTGATGTTGGACATGATGGGGAAGTGCTTGTCGAACAGGTCGAACTCGGGGTTGTTGCCCAGCAGGTCCATCGAGGTCTCGTGGAAGCTGGCGATGGTGCCGACATCCTTCCAAAAGCCGTGGAACTCGTAGCTGTACAGGCGCTTGCCCTCGCCGAGCAGCTTGGGGATGATGTCCTTGCCAAAGTCGTGGCTCGAGCGCTGGTCCAGAGCGTCCTCCTCGAGCGCCTCGATCAGTACGTCGGCCGAGAAGATGTAGATGCCCATGGACGCGAGGTTCGAATCGGGCTTATCGGGCTTCTCGGTGAACTTGGTGATGCGGCCGTCCTCGGGGTCGGTCGTTAGGATGCCAAAGCGGCTGGCCTCCTCCCACGGCACGGGCATAACGCTCACCGTGAGGTCTGCGTTGTTCTCAATGTGCGTCTTGAGCATCTTGCGGTAGTCCATGCGATACAGGTGATCGCCCGAAAGGATCAGGACGTACTTGGGGTCGTTGGCCTTGATGTAGTCGAGGTTCTGCGTAATAGCGTCGGCCGTGCCCGCATACCAGGCGCCGCCGGTCTGCGTCTCGTACGGCGGCAGGATCGACACACCGCCGTCGCGGCTGTCCAAATCCCACGCCTCGCCGGAGCCCACGTAGGCATGCAGCAGGTAGGGGCGATACTGCGTCAGAACGCCCACCGTGTCGATACCCGAGTTGGAGCAGTTGGAGAGCGAAAAGTCGATAATGCGGAACTTGCCACCAAAGCTAACCGCCGGCTTAGCGATCTTTTGGGTGAGTGCCCCCAATCGGCTGCCCTGTCCTCCTGCGAGGAGCATCGCGATGCATTCTTTCTTACTCATCGATTTCTCCTTCTGTCATCGATGTTCTTAAACCCATTAGCGACGGGCGCGGCGCGACGTCACGCCCGTCGAGTAATGCCGTGCTGGCATAGGGGAACTCGCAGCCTTTACGCATGCCAGATCTCGTCGCGGTACTCGCGAATGGTGCGGTCGCTCGAGAACCAGCCCGAAGAGGCGGTGTTGAGCAGCGCCTTGCGGTTCCAGGTCTCCTGGTCGCCGTAGCTGCCCGTGAGCTTCTCCCATGCATCCACGTAGCTGCGGAAGTCGGCCATGACCAGGTCGGGGTCGTTGTTGTTCATGAGCTCGTTGTAGATACTCTCGAAGTTGCCCGAAAGACCCGCAAAGGTGTTGTTCTTGAGCTCGTCCATCACGCGGCCCAGACGCTCACGGTCGCCGTTGAGGGTATCCCACGCAAAGTAGTTGTTCGATGCCCAAAGCTGCTCGACCTCGGGAGCGGTCAGGCCAAAGATGGCCTCGTTCTCGCGGCCGGCCAGGTCGGCGATCTCGATGTTGGCGCCGTCGAGGGTGCCCAGCGTAATGGCGCCGTTCATCATGAGCTTCATGTTAGACGTGCCCGAGGCTTCCTTGCCGGCCGTGGAGATCTGCTCCGAGATCTCGGCAGCAGGGTAGATGAGCTGGGCGTTGCTCACGCGGAAGTTGGGGATAAAGCAGACCTTCATGACCTCGTTGACGCGCGGGTCGTTATTGATAACCTCGGCCACGGAGTTAATGAGGCGGATGGTCTCCTTGGCAAAGGTGTAGCTCGAGGCAGCCTTGCCGCTAAAGATGAAGGTCGTCGGCGTCACGTGGAAGTTGGGGTCGGCGATGCGACGGTTGTAGATGTCCATCACCTTCATGATGTTCATGAGCTGACGCTTGTAGGCGTGGAAGCGCTTCACCTGAACATCGAAAACGGTGTTGGGATCGATGACCAGACCGGTCTCGGCCTTGACATAGGCGGCCAGGCGCTCCTTGTTGGCGCGCTTGGAGGCACCCACGGCCTTCAGGAACTCGCTGTCGTTCTGGAACTCTTTGAGCTTCTCCAGCTCAAAGGCGTCCTTAAGCCAGCCGTCGCCAATGGCCTCGGTCACGAGCTTGGCGTAGGTGGGGTTGGCCTCGGCAAAGAAGCGACGGTGCGAGATGCCGTTGGTCTTGTTGTTGAACTTCTCGGGCGTCAGGGCATAGAAGTCCTTGAGCACGATGTTCTTGATGATGTCGGAGTGGATCTTGGCCACGCCGTTGACGCTGTGGCTGCAGATCACGGATAGGTTGGCCATGCGAATCTCGCCGTCCCACAGGATGGCGGTCTGGCGCAGACGCTCCTGCCAGCCATCCTGCGTGGTGTCGAACGACTCGTGCCAACGACGGCTAATCTCGTCGATGATCTGGTACACGCGGGGGAGGAGCTTGGAGAACGTGCCGATGGGCCACTTCTCCAGAGCCTCGGGTAGGATGGTGTGGTTGGTGTAGCTCACGACCTGCGTCACGATGTTCCAGGCGTCGTCCCACTCGAGCTTCTTCTCGTCGATGAGGATACGCATGAGCTCGGGGCCGCACATGGCGGGGTGCGTGTCGTTGGTGTGGATGGCAACAAATTGCGGCAGCAGCTCCCAGTTCTCGCCGTGCTCCTTCTCAAACGTGTCGAGCAGGCTGTAAATGCCGGCAGAGACAAACAGGTACTCCTGCTTCAGGCGCAGCAGACGGCCGTGCTCGCCAGCGTCGTTGGGGTAGAGGATGGCGCTGATGGCTTCGGCCTCGGCGCGCTCGGCATCGGCCAGGGCGTAGTCGCCGCGGTTGAAGGCCTCCAGGTCAAAGTGCTCCTCGACCGGCTCGGCGGCCCAGACGCGCAGCTTGTTGACGGTCTCGCCGGCATAGCCAACGACGGGAATGTCGTAGGGAACAGCCAGGATGTCCTGCGTGTCCACCGTGCGGTAGAACGTGCGGCCGTCCTCCTCAAAGCCCTCGACGCGGCCACCAAACTTGATGGTCACGGCCTTGTCCTGACGACGGACCTCCCAGGGATAGCCGTGGGTGAGCCATTCGTCGGTGGCCTCGACTTGGCTCCCGTTGACGATTTCCTGCTTAAACAGGCCGTAGCGGTAGCGCATGCCGTTGCCGTAGCCGGCAATGCCCTCGGCTGCCATGGAATCCAGGAAGCATGCGGCCAGACGGCCCAGGCCACCGTTGCCCAGAGCCGGATCGGGCTCCTGGTTCTCGATGACGGACAGGTCGAAGCCCATGTCGTCGAGCGCCTCGGCGACCATGTCGCGCACGCCAAAGTTGAGCAGGTAGTTGTCGAGCAGGCGGCCGATCAAAAACTCGATCGAGAAGTAGTACACGCGCTTCTTGCCCTCGGCGGTGACGCGGGCGTCACTGGTGGTGGCAACGGTGCGGGCCTTCTCGGCCACGAGCTTGGCCAGGGCGTTAAAGCGGTCGAGGTCGCTGGCGGCCTCGACGCTCTTGCCGCTAATGCTCATGACGGCATCGCGATAGAGCTCGGTAAACTCCTGCTTGTTGTCGAAGATCTTATTCATACGTTCCTTTCCCCCGGGGATATCTCCCGGAACGGTTATGACTTTTATCCTACGCCCCAGAGGGGCGGGTAATTACAGCGGTAACGGCTTTGTTACGCGTCCTTAGCGGTCGACTTAACTGAAGCTGACTTGGCCTTGGTAGTGGCCTTTTTGGCAGCCGGCTTCTTGGCCGCAGGCTTCGCGGTAGCTTTAGCAGCGGGCTTTGCAGCAGCCTTAGCCTTGGTCGTCGTAGCCTTCGCCTTGGCCGGAGCCTTCTTAGCAGCCGCAGGCTTGGGCTTCACCGACGACGTGCGCTTCTTGGGCGCAGCCTTGGGCTCCTCGACAACGGGCGGCTTGTAGCTGCTGGGACCGCGGCGCTTAAGCACCACGCCTGCCAGGCCGGGCACCTTGATCTCGATGGAGTCCATCTGCCCGTTCCAGGGATAGGGCTCGCTCGAGCAGGTGTAGGGCTCCTCGCCGGCGTATCCGCTGCCACCAAACTCGGGACGGTCGGAATCGAAGATGACCTCCCAGTCACCCTCGCGCGGCACGCCCACGCGGAAGCTCTCGTAGCTCGCCGGGTCAAAGTTGATCAGGATCACCAGGTCGTCGTCGACGTCCTCGCCCTGGCGCACAAAGCTCACGATGGACTGCTTGGAGTTGTCCGCGTCAATCCAGGTAAAGCCGTCGTCGGTGTAGCCGCGCTCGTACAGGGCGGGCTCGGCGGTGTACAGGTGGTTGAGCGCCTTGATAAACGCCTGATGATGACGGTGGGTCTCGTACTCCTCAGTCAGGAACCACTGAATGGACTCGTAGTAGCGCCACTCAATAAACTGGCCGATCTCGTTGCCCATAAAGTTGAGCTTGGCACCGGGATGCGTCATTTGGTAGAAGGCCAGCGTGCGCAGGCCGGCAAACTGGCGCCACCAGTCGCCCGGCATGCGGCCGATCAGCGAGCACTTGCCGTGCACAACCTCGTCGTGGCTCAGCGGGCAGATGAAGTTCTCGGTAAAGGCGTACATGATGGAGAACGTGAGCAGCCCGTGGTTGCCGGGGCGCCACGGAAAATCGGTCTGCATGTAGTGCAGGGTGTCGTTCATCCAGCCCATGTCCCACTTGTAGTGGAAGCCCAGGCCGCCGTCCTGCGGCGGATAGGTCACGAGCGGCCACGCGGTGGACTCCTCGGCCATCATCATCACGTCGGGGAAGTGGGCCTCCACGGCGCAGTTTACCTGACGGATAAACGCGCTGGCGTCCAGGTCCTCCTCGGTTCCGTACTTGTTGAACTTCTTTTGGCCGGGATCGTCGATGCCAAAGTTGAGGTACAACATGCTGGACACGCCGTCCATGCGAATGCCGTCAACGTGGAAGTTCTCGAGCCAATACAGCACGTTGGAGACCAGGAAAGAGCGGACCTCGCCGCGGGCGAAGTCAAACTTGTGCGTGCCCCAGTTGGGGTGAATCTCGTGCTCAAACAGCATGTGGCCGTTAAAGGTGGCAAGGCCGTGAGAGTCGGCGCAAAAACCGCCGGGCACCCAGTCCATGATCACGCCGATGCCCGCCTCGTGGCACGCATCGATAAAGTGCATGAGCTGCTGCGGGTTGCCGTAGCGCGACGTGGCGGCATAGTAGCCGGTCGTCTGGTAGCCCCAGGAGCCGTCGAATGGATGCTCCATGAGCGGCATGACCTCGATATGCGTGTAGCCCATGTCGCGCACGTAGTCCACGAGCTCCACCGACAGGTCATCGTAGGTGTAAAACTCGCCGCGCTGCGCGGGGAAGGGATCCATGGGGCCGGGGTAGTTGCCGTACTCATCCGGCTCGCCCCGTGGTGCGTCGCCGTGGCGCTTCCACGAGCCAATATGCACCTCGTAGATGTTAAGCGGCTGCGACATATGGTTGTGGCCGGCGCGGCGCTTGAGCCACGCGGCGTCGTTCCACTTGTAGCCATCGAGGGTCCACAGCACGCTCGCGGTGCCCGGAGGGCACTCGGCCTTAAAGGCGTACGGATCGGCCTTGTAGAGCTTTTCGCCCTCGTTGGTCACGATGAGGTATTTATAGAGCTGGCCCTGCTCGGCACCAGGAATAAAGCCTTCCCAAATAGCGCTCGTATGCACGGGCACCAGCGGGTTGGCTTGTTCATCCCAGTCGTTAAATTCGCCAATGACATGCACGCTCTTTACATCGGGCGCCCAAACGCAAAAACGCCAGCCGCGCGTACGGTTCTGCGTATCGGGGTGCGCGCCCATCTTTTCCCAGCTGCGCTCCCACGTGCCGATGCCAAATAGATAGACATCGTCCTTGGTGAGCTCCGGTGCGTGCGGGGCGGCTTTACGGGTTGCGGGCTTTTTAGCCGTTGGCTTTAGCTTTGTATCGCTCACGTTTGATCCCATCATGACGCGGCAGCGTGTTGCCTTGGTGACTAGATGCGAAAGGTCCAAGGCTGCACGAATCGAAGGGACGGCGAAGTTTCTGTGATTCGTTCCACCTCGCGTGCTCGGTGGAACTTTCGGCAGAAACTACCATAACACCTGTACATTACTTTTATGGAGGAAAGTGGTTTTGCGGTGGCTTTTAATCGGTGAGCGCCATGTTTATGCCACTGGCAGAATTGCGATGGTAAAACTCTTGACAGTTTTACCAATTAGGGTTTCAAGATAGTTGGATTGACGTTTGGTAAAACGTTTTTAGCAGGTTGTTTACCATTTGACATCGAAAGGTACGTTTATGTCCCAGACCGCCGCCCATAATGTCGCTTTTATTTTCGATTGCGACGGCACGCTGGTTAATAGCACCACCGTTTGGGCCTATGCCCAGCCCGAGTTATTGCACCGCCACGGAGTTGACGTGACGGTCGACGATTTTGCCCAGTTTGAGCATTTGTCGCTCGAGGATGAGTGCCAGGCCTACCACGACACCTGGGGCATTGGCACAAATGGCGAGGAGCTCTACCGCGAGTTGAGCGACATCCTGATTGATGGCTACTCCAAGGTGCCGCCGCGCGAGGGCCTGATTGCATTTTTGAAGCAGGCGAAGGAGGGCGGTGTTGCCATGTGCGTTGCCACGTCCACGCCGGCCGAGTTGGTTACGTCTGCGCTTGCGGGCGCCGGGCTCGATGCCTACATGGAGTTTGTGACCACCACAGGCGAGGCCGGGCGTTCCAAGCAATTCCCCGATGTGTACGAGCTGGCGCTGCGCCGTCTGGAGGAGCGCCACGGGCACAAGTTTGAGCGCGCGTGGGTGTTTGAGGACGCCGTCTTTGGCCTTAAGAGCTCTGGCACCGCCGGCTTTAAACGCGTGGGCATCTATGACCCGTACGGCCGCATGGAGCGCGACGAGGTTCGCGACAACTGCGACATCTTTATCGATAGCTATGAGGACCTTGATTTGGCCCGTGTGCTTGCGTTTGAGGGATAGGCGAGAGCTGTGGCTTGCAAGGTATTGGTGGTCTGCGGCTCGCCCGTGGTGGCAAGCGCGGATCTGTTGCGTAGGCTAGCGGGGGAGTGTGACCACGTTGTCGCCGTTGACCGCGGGCTCGACGCGTTGCTGAGCGCCGGTCTGGGCTGCGACGTGTATGTGGGGGATGCTGATACGGTGAGCGATGCCGGCCGCGCGCTGGTCGATGCCGCCACCGACTTTGAGGTTGAGCGTCACGACCCCTACAAGGACTATACCGATCTGGCGCTGGCGCTCGATTCCGTCCGTCGTCGCTGGCCGGGTGCCGAAGTGGTTGTGACCTGCGCCACCGGTGGCCGTCCCGACATGGCCCTGTCCGTGCTGGGGCTGCTCGCGGGCTACGAGGACGCCCCCGTCTGGATCGCCGAGGATAAGGTGGTCGCCCATATTCTTCACGCAGGCGAATCGTGGACCATTGAGGGGGCCGAAGGCAAGACGTTCTCCATCATAGCTATAGCCCCCAACACCGAGGTAAGCGAACACGGCCTAGAGTGGGAGCTAGATCACAGCCCCCTGGGTCTGTTGGCCGACACAGGCATCTCTAATGTCGTCCGGAAAACGGCCGAGATTCAAGTCCACACCGGCACCGCCATCGCTTACCTATATCAATAGGCATTTAGAATCCGACCCAAAAAAGTCCTTGCACTCCAAGCCAACTTCCCCTATAGTATCTCCTCGTCACGGGGGCGTAGCTCAGCTGGGAGAGCGCTTGACTGGCAGTCAAGAGGTCAGGG
>CABUDJ010000068.1 GCA_902490325.1 uncultured Collinsella sp.
CTTGAACTGAGAAGGGGGAGGCCTCGCGGCCTCCCCCTTTTTTGCGTTGTATATACGTTGTACTTTGGGACCTAGCTCCCCCGTATGTGCTCTTACTGTTTGGCTGTATTTTGAGTCTATCTAGTGTATTTGAGCGATAATTACTCGCATTGGCGTTAGGGAGGGCTTGATGTTTACCGTATTTGTCTTGGGCAATATTGCTTCGGGTAAGTCAACTGCCTGCCGCTATTTCGAATCTCGTGGCGCTATGCTTATCGATCTGGATGAGCTTGCAAAATCGCTGTATGTGCCGGGCTCTGATATCGTCAATACACTCGCGGATGAATTCGGTTGGGACATTTTGGATGAGGAAGGCGGCATTCGCCGCGGCATCCTCGCTTCTCGAGCTTTCGCTTCTCCTGATTCGGTCGCACGTCTCAATGACATCGTGCATCCCATTCTGATTGAACAGCTTTCGCTTAGGATTCTCGATCCGGTTTGTTGTACGGTTTCATCTCCCCGTTATCCTTTTGCGGTGGTCGAGGTTTCTGCTCCGACTGGTTTTGAGGATGCATTTGGCTTGGCTGATGAAATTTTGGTCATCAGCGCCCCTTTGTCAGTTCGTCGCGAGCGCGCTATTCAACGTGGCATGGAGCCATCTGATTTTGATGCCCGTTCTGCTTGCCAGCCCGAAGAGTCTGCGCTGTGCAATCTCGCTACAACTGTGATTGACAATGCGGCAGACGATAACTCGCTCTTTGAACAACTGGACGCATGGCTTTCGCGCCATGGGTTCGGGGATGTAGCGGATAAGGAGGAGGCCGATGCCTAAGACACGTTTCCTTACGTGGTATCGCCTTATACCGCTGGCTGCCGTTTTTGCCTTCGGCCTTATCTCATTCGTTTACTCATATGCTCCTGCCGCTTTCTTTAAGCCGCTGTATCCGATTGACTACGAGGCGTATGTAAAGCAATCCAGTATTTCGCATAATCTGGATCCGTATCTGGTGTGCGCTGTCATTAAGTCTGAATCGAATTGGGATCCCGAGGCCGAGTCGAATCAGGGTGCTCAGGGATTGATGCAGCTGATGCCCGAGACTGCCCAGGATATGATCGCCAAGGGCCTTGTCGACGGTGGCGAGTATTCGGCCGACAACCTTAACGATCCGGCTACGAATATCGAGTTTGGCTGTGCGTATCTTTCGTATCTTCTAGCGTATTTTAACGGGTCGACTGACAGTGCCATTGCCGCCTATAACGCCGGCATGGGCAATGTCGACGGATGGGCGCAGCAGAGTACGTCGCTTCATAATGCAATCACCTTTCCCGAGACGCAGGCGTATCTGATTCGTGTCAATAATGCCTGGGTTCGCTACAAAACCCTCTATCCCGATCGGTTCGTATAGGACTATGCCTGCCGCCTGCGTATACTGCAGATATATGAGTTAGGAGTATCCATGGCGGAATTTGAAGTAGAACGCGTTGGTGGTGAACTTAAGCGCTTTGGCGTTGAAGGCTCTGGCGTGCCGTTTAAGGTCGTGTCTCCCTATGACCCTGCAGGCTCTCAGCCTAAAGCCATTGAGTCGCTTGTGCAGGGTGTGAGGGACGGAGACCGCTATCAGGTTTTGCTGGGCGTGACTGGTTCGGGCAAGACCTTCACGATGGCAAAGACTATTGAGGCCCTGGGAAAGCCGACGCTGGTCATGGCTCCGAATAAAACGCTCGCCGCTCAGCTTGCGAGCGAGCTCAAAGAGTTCTTTCCCAACAACGCTGTGGTCTACTTCGTCTCGTACTACGACTACTATCAGCCCGAGGCGTATGTGCCGCAAAGCGATACATATATCGAGAAAGACTCCTCGATTAACGAAGAGGTTGAGATGCTGCGACATCAGGCGACCGCATCGCTGCTCTCTCGACGCGATGTGATCGTTGTCGCATCGGTCTCGTGTATCTATGGCATTGGCTCTCCTGAGGACTATGCAGGTCTGGCTCCAAACGTCGACAAGAAGGTGCCGCTCGAGCGCGATGACTTTATCCATGCACTTATCGACATTCAATATGATCGCAATGACTATGACCTGGCACGCGGCACGTTCCGCGTGCGCGGCGATGTTGTCGACGTGTATCCGCCTTATGCCGAGCATCCGTTGCGGTTTGAGTTCTTTGGCGACGAGGTCGAGCTGATTGCCGAGATCGATGAGGTCACCGGTGAGATGCTTCGTGAGTACGAGGCCATCCCTGTATGGCCGGCATCGCACTACGTGACCGAGAAGCCGAAGGTCAAGGCGGCTCTGAAATCGATCAGCGAAGAGTGCGAGAAGCGCGTGGCGGAGCTCAAGGCGACCGACAAGTTGCTCGAGGCGCAGCGTCTGCAGCAGCGCACCGATTATGATCTTGAGATGCTCGAGACGATGGGCTTTTGCAACGGCATCGAGAACTACTCGCGTCATCTGGACGGTCGCAAGCCGGGTGAGCCGCCGTTTACCCTAATCGATTACTTTCCCAAGGATATGCTCTGCATCATCGATGAGAGCCATGTGACGGTGCCGCAGATTCGCGGCATGCACGAAGGTGACCGCTCGCGTAAGGTGACGCTGGTGGAACACGGTTTTCGCCTGCCCTCGGCGCTCGATAACCGCCCGCTTCGTTTCGATGAGTTTGAGGCAAGGATACCCCAGTTTATCTATGTTTCGGCCACGCCGGGCGACTACGAGCTGCGGGTGAGCCAAAACGATGTGGAGCAGATTATTCGTCCGACTGGCCTGCTCGACCCCAAGATTGACGTGCGTCCAGTTCGCGGCCAGATTGACGATCTTGAGGACGAGATTCGCGAGCGCGTTGCCCGCAAGGAGCGCGTGCTGGTGACCACGTTGACCAAGCGCATGGCCGAGGACCTGACCGACCATCTGCTCGACGCAGGCATTAAGGTCAATTACATGCACTCTGATACGGCGACAATGGACCGTGTCGAGATCCTGCGAACGCTGCGCGAGGGCAAGATCGATGTTCTCGTTGGCATCAACCTGCTTCGCGAGGGCTTGGATCTCCCCGAGGTCTCACTGGTGGCAATTCTCGATGCCGATAAGGAAGGCTTCTTGCGCAACCGCCGTTCGCTGATTCAGACGATTGGCCGTGCGGCCCGTAACGCCGATGGTGAAGTCATCATGTATGCAGACGTTGTGACCGATTCGATGAAAGAGGCCATCGAGGAGACGCAGCGCCGTCGCGAGATTCAGATGGCATATAACGAAGAACATGGCATTGTGCCCAAGACAGTGCGCAAGGCCATCAACGACATCTCAAGTTTTATTGCCGAGGCCGAAAAAACTGTGGGCTCCAAGGGACGCTCGAAGGGCGACTCTCTTGGCCATGGCGCATTCTATACGCCCGATGAGTCGGGCGAGGGCGGTGTGCCGGAAACGGTGGCGCCCGAGCAGACACTTGCGGAGCAGTTGGAAGAACTGCCGCATGACGAGCTTGTGCGGATCGTCGAAACCATGGAAGAGGATATGCGTAACGCTTCTGCCGCTATGGACTTTGAGGAGGCGGCGCGCCTGCGCGATGCCGTCGTTCAGATTCGGGCGATGCTCGAGGGTGCGTCTGAGGACGAGACGATCGAGCGCTTACGCTCGCAGGCCCGCAAGGGTTCCACGTTCGCATCGGGCAGAAAACGCCAGGGTGCACGGTTTAAGAAATAGCGAACAGGCCCCGAGTTCCCTGTGGAGCTCGGGGCCTGTGTCTTTTGCGCGCTGGAATTCGTGCGTTAGAGGTCCGCGATCAGGGCTTCGGCACAACGGATGCCGTCGGTGGCCGCGCTCATGATGCCGCCGGCATATCCAGCTCCCTCACCACAAGGGTAGAGGCCCGGGGTCGACACGGCATGGCACGTTCGGTCTCGGGTGACAGTGACCGGTGAGCTCGAACGAGTCTCCACGCCGGTAAGAACGGCATCGGGACGGTCGTAGCCTCGTAGCTTTTTTCCGAGTAGGGGAAGTCCCAGGCGGAGCGACTCGACGATATGCTGCGGCAGGGCTTCGTCAATTGTCGTCCAGGTCACACCGAGCGGATAGGTGGGCTTTACCTTTCCGGGCGCCTTGCTGGCGCGTCCTGCGAGGAAATCTCCGACGAGTTGTGCCGGTGCGTTCCAGTTGGAACCGCCCAGGCGATAGGCGGCCGCCTCGCAGGCGCGCTGGAGCTCGATGCCGGCGAGCGGGTCATCGTTGGGAAGGTCCTCAGGCGTGACATTAACGAGCAGGGCGGCGTTTGCGTTGCGTCCGTCGCGGGCATTGAGGCTGGCGCCGTTGACGCACAGGTGGCCCTGCTCGGAAGAGGCGGCGACAACCTGCCCGCCGGGGCACATGCAAAACGAGAACACGCTGCGGCCGTTGGGAAGATGGGCGACGAGCTTGTAGGGGGCTGCTCCGAGGGCAGGATGTCCCGCCAAGGCTCCATATTGGGCTCGGTCGATGTCGCGCTGCGGATGCTCGATGCGAACGCCCATGGCAAATGTCTTTTGTGCGAGGGCCACGTTGTGGTCCTTAAGGAGCTCAAAAATATCGCGAGCAGAATGCCCACAGGCGAGGATGAGGTGCTTTGTTTCGATTGGCTCGTAAGCGGCGTCTTGGGACGATTGGACATCGATACCGGTGATGGCGCCAGACGCGTCGGTGCGAATGTCGACGAGCTTCGTTCGATAACGGACGACACCTCCGAGCTGCTCGGTGCGCTGGGATATAGCGGTGACAACCTTGGGAAGGATGTCGGAGCCAATGTGCGGCTTGGCATCCCACAGAATATCGCGGGGCGCACCCGCCTCAACGAAGGTTTCGAGGATAAGGCGATGGGCGGGATTTTTTGTTCCCGTATTGAGCTTGCCGTCCGAGAAGGTCCCCGCGCCGCCCAGACCAAACTGAATATTGCTCTCGGGGTCGAGGATGCGCTCCTTTAGAAAGAGGCCGATCGCCTGCGAGCGGCGAAATGCCGGGTCGCCGCGCTCGATAAGCAAGGGCTTAAGACCTGCTTCGGCGAGCGTGAGCGCAGCGAAAAGGCCGGCGCATCCGGCGCCGACAACGACGGGGCGCTCTTTGGATGCGTCGGAAATGGGGGAGGGGAATGAAGGCTCATCGTCTTCTATCGCGCGTACGAGCGAGCGGTCACGTTCGGAAACGCTGTCGACCGCTTCTCGCTCGAGGTGGGGACTGGTCAGCTCAACACGAAAGCTCAGGATAAAATGGACGTCTCGTTTTTTGCGAGCGTCGATTGACTTGCGGTGGAGCTCGATGGACTTGATCTCGGAGTCTTTGCAACGTAGGACGCGCTTGGCGACTCGCTTGCCAACAATGAGGCAGGCATTTTCATCGCCGGCTTCATCGAGCGAAGCGTTGACTTGGGTGATTTCGATCATCGAGGTCTCCTTAGAGGCAAGAAAGAGGCCGTCCGGTATCCCAGACGGCCCGAATGCGTTTTTGATTATAGACTGCGCGGCTACAGGCTGCTTGCAGCGCGAATGCCCGAGAGCCATGCCCACGCAAGGTTAAAGCCTCCGCAATCGGCGTCGATGTCGAGCGCTTCGCCGCAGACGTAAAGCGGGGCGTCGACAACGCTGCGCGCGCGTAGACTGGGTGTTGAGATACTCTCGACAGATACGCCACCACGCGTGACCTGTGCCGAGCGCTCCTCGGCTGTTCCCTCAACGAGCAACTTAAAGTGCTTGAGGATCGAGACCAGGTGGATGACATCGTTGGAGCCTGGATGGCACTGCTCGAACGCCGTGCAGACGACGCGGGAGAGTTGCGGGGCGAGCATGCCGTCGAGCCAACGGGGATCGCGGGGCGAAAAGCCGCCGAGCAGCTCAACGCGCCGGTTGAGCATATCGAGCAGCTCGTCTTTGGAGAGGTCGGGGAAAACGTCGAGCAGGATCGTATCACCGCGCTGGATACGACGGGAGAGGTTGAAGACAGCGACGCCCGAGATGCCGAAGGCTCGAAACAGGACTTCACCGTCTTCGTGCCAGAGCTCATTATGATTGCGGGCGAGCGTCAAGCGGGCGCGGACGCGCAGGCCGTCCAACGTCTTGAGTGCCGCCCGATCGCCGACGACCGTTGCCGATACGGGGCAGAGGATGGGGCGCAGCGAAGTGAGGGGGAGGCTAAACGTATCGGCGATACCGGTGGGGTTGCCACCCGTGGCGATAATTACGGCATGTGCCTCCAGGGCCTCGTTCTTGCGAGGGACATCGGCGAGCGCTTTCCGAAGCGAGCGGAGCTCCGTTTTTCGGTCGTCGTGCTTTTTTGCCTTGAGCGCCCGCGCTGGACGGTCTATTTGGAGTGTCCAGCCTTCGGAAGCTTTGTGCGCCGAGGCAACGTTGGCTCCGCAGATTAAGGTAATACCTAGGCGGTCGCAAACGTTGAGAAGCGCGTCGCGCACCGATTCGGCGCGAAGGGAGCGCGGGTATAGCCGGCCTTCCTCGGAGGTTGTCATGATGCCCAGCGAGGAGAAGAAACCCATAAGCTCTTGTTCGGGTTGGGGGCCCATGACAGATTCGACGAATGCGGGGTGGTTATACCGCTGAGGATCAATCGATTCGTTGGAGAGGTTGCAGCGGCCGTTACCGGTCGCAAGGAGCTTTAGGCCGCAGGCGACATCGCGCTCAACGATGCAGACGCTTTTGCCAGCACGTGCGGCCGTAATGGCGGCGGCGAGGCCTGAAGCCCCGCCGCCGATTACCAGGACGTCATAGAAGGCGCTCGTGTTCACTTAGGCCTCGTCGGTCTCGTGCGGGGTAATAGCCTCGACGGCAGAGACTGCCTTGGGCAACATGCCATCGGGCAGCGCGGTCTCAACCTCGCCCTTATCGCAGGCCTCGGCGAGTGCCGGATTAATGGGAAGCGTGCCCAAGATGTCGAGGTTATAGCGCTCTGCGACCTCGGGGAGCTTGCTTTTGCCAAAGACCTCGATCTTCTTGCCGCAGTCGGGGCACTCGATATAGCTCATGTTCTCGACGATGCCCAGAATGGGGACGTTCATCTTCTCGGCCATGTTGACCGCCTTGGCGACGATCATCGAGACCAGGTCCTGCGGGCTCGTGACGATGACGATGCCGTCGACGGGCAGCGACTGGAAGACGGTGAGCGCGACGTCGCCTGTTCCCGGAGGCATGTCGACCAGCAGGTAGTCGATGGGGCCCCACGAGGTCTCGCTCCAGAACTGCCTAATGGCGCCTGCGATGACCGGACCGCGCCAAAGGACGGGGTCGGTCTCGTTTTGGAGCAGAAGGTTGGAGCTCATGACCTTGACGCCGTGCTCGGAGATTTCGGGCAGCATGAGGTTGCCAAGGGCATGGACGTGGCGTCCGCTCATGCCGAACATCTTGGGGATAGAGGGACCGGTGATGTCGGCATCGAGGACGCCGACCTTGTGGCCGTGACGGGCAAGCTCGGTGGCGATGGCACCGGTGACAAACGACTTGCCGACACCGCCCTTGCCGGAAAGCACGGCGATGACGCGTTTGACCTCGGACAGCGTGTTCTCCTCAAATTGCGACGGCGACGTTTGTCCGCCGGCGGCCTGTGCGTGCTCGCAACCCATGTATGACTCCTTTGTATATGTTGGGGCCGGAGCCCCGTGATGTGACACGAGCGTCATTGTACCCTCGTTTGCGAGCGGGAGTCATTTGCGATGCATTTGGGCCGAGCGTGCTTGCAATACGATGGGCCCAAGCGAATGGGCGGGCTTACTGAACTTTGCTGGCGAACTCGAGGTATTGCATGCGCTGCAGCTTGTCGATCGTCGAGGTGTATGGGCTGTCTTCAGATTCCAAGTTGTAGCGCAGCCCGTCGGCACCGAGATAGCCGGCGACATTGATGGTGGGCACATCTGACCTTGTTGCAAGCAGGGCCTTTTGATAGTCGGTGAGCGGGGCGCCGATCTTATTAAGGGTAATGGCTGCAATCTCGTTTGCCCCGACGGTGTCGTAGACGTTGAGCTCGGTATTGCCGGCGATTTCATAGTTAGCCCAGACGAAATAGGTTGACTGATAGACACGGAAAGCGTGGCTTGCCGTATCTTCCTGAGGGTACAGCTCGTCGTTGAGAGTCGTTGCGGCGCTCGGCTGATGGTCGCCAAAAAAGACAAGAACAACCGGTCTGCCGATATTGCGGAGCTCGTTGATAAAGTACTCGAGGTCCCGGTCGGATGCGTTGATGCAGGTGAGATAGGTGTTGAGCGCGCTATTGGCGCCCTCGCTGGCTCCTTCGACCCAATAGTTTGTCAGCTCTTCGGCGGGAACGGTGCCATAGTCGTAGCCGCCGTGATTTTGCATCGTGACGTCAAAGATGAACTGCGGCGCTTCGTCGGTTCTAAGCAGGTCGAGTATCTTGTCGTAGGTGGCGTAGTCGCATACGCCGGCATGGTAACAGGGCGCACCTTCGAAATCGCCGATTGAAAGAAAGTCTCCAAAGCCCAGCTGCTGATAGATTTTATCTCGATGGTAGTTGACGGGGTTTTGCGGGTGCATAGCGGTGGCGGTATACCCAAGCTCTTTAAGGTCCTTTGCCAGGCTGTTGACGCCATTCATCTGATACAGCTGATAGGGGATCTTGCCTAATCCGACAAAGGCCGTTGTCGCTCCGGTCAAAAATTCGAATTCGGAGTTTGCCGTTCCGCCACCGGTGACCGAAGCGAGCATGGTGCCGCGAACAAGTGTGTCGGGAAGCGAGTTGTAGAATGCGGGGCCGGTGTACCCGGCCGCCTGGAGCTGCTCAAAGCACGAAAGGTCGCTAAAACTCTCATTCATGACGGCAACAATCGTCGGCTTGATTTCATTGAACTGGGCAACGGCCGCCGCGCGCTGCTCGCTCGAGCCATACGTGCTGTCGTAGGTGGCGGCGAGCTCCTGCTCGATGCTCCGCGCCTCATCGGGCGTATAGTCTTCGGGCTTCTCAATGGGCAACTCGTTGACCATTTCGGTGAACGAAGTGATAAAACCCTGAGACGCATACGTGGTGATGGGCTGCCAACGGTCAAATCCAAAATTCAGCGCCTGCTCCAAGTCGATGCTGGAAAAGCCCGAGAGCCCCACAACGGTCACTAGCAGAAAAGCGCAGAGGTTAGCGGCGATTGCGGGGAAGACATGGGCGGGCGTACGGAGCTTTCTCGGTCGGATAAGCGAAAGAAGCCCCAGGGAAATCTCCAGCAGGGCTAGAGAGGTTACGATTCCGGCGGTAAAGGTAAACTCGTATCCCTCGCTCACTTCCATTGCGGTGCCAAGGGCCAAGATATCGCTTGGCAGGATGGCCTCGCCTTTAAACGTTATGACGAAGTGCTCGGCAATGCCAAGGATGCAACAGGCGACGGGCACGAGGGCCATGACGCCTCCATGACGCTGTCCCAGCAAATAAAGGGAGAGCAGAACCGTCGCGAGCAGCCCGACGGAAAACCCGAATGAGTTGGCGGGAATGCGATAGAACGTTTCGTTACAGGCAATTTCGAGTGAAACGAACGAGAGCGCTGAAACAGCGGCGATGACAAGGATGTCACGGCAAATACAGGCAACCGTTCCCGTCGCAAGATCGGTTTGGTCGATAAGTCCCGAAACCAAGGGCTCGACAAGAAGTATGACGGCGGTAGCACCGAGCGCCGAATAAGAAAGGACCCATAGGGAATTGTCCTCATTTACGAGCAATTGATTCGTAATCCATGCAGCTACCATGCCGAGCGGGATGAGGAGCGTCGCGCACCAAAAGACGCGGGCAATGGGCGGCTTTTCATTGTGTTTGATTGAAAAATATACGCGCACCACGACGATGGCCACGATAAGGACGGCGATGAATATGGGCAGATTGGCCATGTCGCTCGAAGTGATTTCAAGGGGGATATCTTCGGTCATGGACGTTCCTCTGTTACGGCAAATTAAGTTCAGTATTAGATTACTGTAACCTTTCCACGACATTTCGAGAAACAAAGCGCCCGATACGCAAAGCTAAAGGTCTGCGAATCTTGTATTACGAACATCTGTGCGCGTCGAGTGCGCTAAACTCATCGGCAGTATGATTCGATGCAATAGGAGGCAAGGAGCTTCCATGTCTGATTCTTCTATCGTTATTCGCGGCGCTCGTGAGCACAACCTCCGTGATATCGATGTTTCCATTCCGCGTGACCAACTCGTGGTCATTACCGGTCTTTCTGGCTCGGGCAAGAGCTCGCTGGCATTTGACACTATCTATGCCGAGGGCCAGCGTCGATACGTCGAGAGCCTTTCGAGCTATGCGCGCCAGTTCTTGGGTCAGATGGACAAACCCGACCTGGATTCAATCGACGGCCTTTCGCCGGCAGTGTCGATCGACCAAAAGACGACGTCTAAAAACCCTCGCTCGACGGTTGGCACCGTAACCGAGATTTATGACTATCTGCGCCTGCTGTTCGCCCGTGTGGGCACCCCGCACTGTCCCGAATGCGGCCGCGTCATTGAGCGTCAGACGACCGACCAGGTTGCCGACAAGGTCTTGGCGGCGGGGGAGGGCCGCCGCGCGTTTGTGCTGGCACCGGTGGTGCGCGGGCGAAAAGGCGAGTACACCAAACTGTTTGAGGACCTTCGCGCCGAGGGCTTTAGCCGCGTGCGTGTCGACGGTGAAGTGCGCTCGCTCGACGATCCGATCGATCTGGACAAGAAGTTCAAGCACGATATCGAGGTCGTAGTCGATCGCATCGTGATCCGTGAGAACTCTCTGGGCCGTATCGCCGAGTCTGTTGAGCAAGCGACCGCGCTGGCTCACGGCAATGTAAACGTGTACATGCTGCCCGATCGTGATGCTCCCGAGGGGACCGAGGGCGAGCTGCTGGAGTATTCGTTGGCCTTGGCGTGCCCGGAGCATGGACACTCCATCGATGACCTGCAGCCGCGCGATTTCTCGTTCAACGCGCCCTATGGCGCGTGCCCCGAGTGCGATGGCCTGGGTTTTAAGAAGACGGTCGATGCCGAGGCCCTAATCGAAGACCCCTCGAAGTCGATCGCCGACGGGGTCTTTGGCAGCCTGTTTGGCAACTCTAACTACTATCCGCAGATTTTCGCTGCGGTTTGTAAGCACTTCAAGGTGAGCGTCGATACGCCGTGGGAGGACTTGCCCCCTCGCGTGCGTCGTGCATTCTTGGATGGCCTGGGCGATACGAAGATTTCGGTCGACTATCAAAAGCTCGATGGGCGCCGCAGCCAGTGGGACACCAAGTTCTCGGGCGTGCGCAATATCCTGTACGAGCGCTATACCGAGACGACGAATGAGAACACCAAGGCGCGCTTGGAGAAGTACATCCGCGAGGAGCCGTGCTCGAGCTGCCACGGCGCTCGTTTGCGCTCCGAGATGCTCGCCGTCACCGTGGGCGGCAAGTCCATTTACGAGGTTTGTTGCCTGTCGTGCCGTGAATCGCTCGAGTTTTTTGAGGGCCTGGAGCTCACCGAGCGCCAACAGTTTATCGGCGGCCGTTGACGCCGGCGCCGGGCCCCA
>CABUDJ010000069.1 GCA_902490325.1 uncultured Collinsella sp.
CGACGCTGCGCGGGCACCAGAGCGACAACTTGTCATTCAAAGAGGACGGCATGACCAGAAGGTCTATGCCGTCCTCTTTTCATGCCAATTTGTTCGCTCTGGCGGGCGCTCGCTGTCCGTCCTCTACCTGTGGCGCCTTCGTGGTCCAAAGTAGCCGTTGGACGTTCTTAAATGACTAGTCAGAATGAGAGTGGATAATCTCCCGATTTTGGCCTGAATGTTGGCTCAAAGTGGGAGATTATCCACTCTCATTTGTTATGTGTCCGAAAATCCACGCTCGTTCTACTTTGCCTACATTTGTAGGAACAGTTCGTGGAGGCGGGTGTCTTCGTCGAGTTCGGGGTGGAAGGTAACGCCCAGTTGGTTGCCCTGGCGGGCGGCAACGATACGCCCGTCGACTTCGGCCAAGGCCTTGGCGTCGCCGTGGACCTCGACGATGCGGGGCGCGCGGATAAACGTCAGCGGTACTTCACCGTCGATGCCGGCTACCTGCCCACTGGTTCGAAAGCTGCCGAGCTGTCGGCCGTAGGCATTACGCTCAACAAGCACATCCATGGTTGCCAGACGTGACGCGCTCTTATCGTCATGGGCGGCAAGGTCCTGAGCCAGCAGAATCAAACCGGCGCAGGTGCCCAGCACGGGCATGCCCTCAACAATACGTTCGCGAAGCTCGTCGAGCATGCCCAACTCATCAAGTAGCTTGCCTTGAACGGTGGACTCGCCGCCAGGGAGAACCAGACGATCAAAGTCCTGCTTCAAATCAGCCGCTTGCCTCAGCTCAATGCATCGTGCGCCCAGCTCGGACAGTCTTGCCTCGTGCTCGGCAAAAGCGCCTTGGACCGCCAGCACGGCGACCGACTGGCCTGCGTAATCGCTCATGTGCGATCCTTTCTGCCGGACTAGCGTCCGCGCTCCTCCATGATGATCTCGATCTCGTCGGCGTTGATGCCGACCATGGCCTCGCCCAGGTCCTCCGAAAGCTCGGCGATGAGCTTGGCATCGGTGAAGTTGGCGACGGCCTTGACGATGGCGGCGGCACGCTTGGCGGGGTCGCCGCTCTTAAAGATGCCCGAGCCCACAAAGACGCCCTCGGCACCCAGCTGCATCATCAGCGCAGCGTCTGCAGGGGTTGCCACGCCGCCAGCGGCAAAGTTCACGACGGGGAGCTTGCCCGTGGCGTGGACCTCGCGTACCAGCTCGACCGGAACCTGCAGCTGTTTGGCCGCCTCAAAGAGCTCGTCGTCGCGCAGGGCAACAACGTCGCGGATTTGCTTTTGGATCTTGCGCATGTGGCGCACGGCCTGGACAACGTCGCCCGTGCCCGGCTCGCCCTTGGTGCGGATCATCGTAGCGCCCTCGGCGACGCGGCGCAGCGCCTCGCCCAGGTCGCGGGCACCGCAGACAAACGGGACGTCAAACTGGGTCTTGTCGATATGGTAGACATCGTCGGCGGGGGAGAGAACCTCGGACTCATCGATGTAGTCGATCTCGATGGCCTGCAGGACCTGGGCCTCGACGATATGGCCGATGCGGCACTTGGCCATAACAGGGATGGAGACGGCCTCCTGGATGCCCTTGATCATCTTGGGGTCGCTCATGCGCGACACGCCGCCGGCGGCGCGGATGTCGGCCGGGATGCGCTCGAGTGCCATGACGGCGCAGGCGCCTGCCTCCTCGGCGATGCGTGCCTGCTCGGGCGTGGTGACGTCCATGATGACGCCGCCCTTGAGCATCTGCGCGAGCTCGCGATTGAGTTTGACGCGATCGGCCTTGCTGGTCTGTTCTGCCATGGTTGCTCCCTTGGTTGGCATGTGTATTGCTTGACGGAACATCCTATAGGGGAGCTGGGTATGGCGGAATAATCAGTTTTAGAGATAATAATAAGGTCAGACTAATACCAGATTGAATGATGCGATAAGGTCAGGTGGCTAACTCATGCTTGACTACAATTTGGAACAACGTGGCGAATCATCGCTCTATGAGTATGTTTACCAGCAAATTCGAGACGATATCGTTGCCGGTCGCATTGCGGCGGGGGAGCACCTGCCCTCCAAACGTGCCTTTGCCAGTCATCTGGGAATTAGCGTGATTACTATCGAGAATGCATATAGTCAGTTGCTTGCCGAGGGCTATATTTGCTCAAAGCCGCGTCGCGGCTACTACGCGTGCGAGCTTCCCGAAGCCCCGGTTCTGGCTTCGGCCGAGACAGAGCTCGATCGAGATTCCGCTGCTGCGGGCTCTAACGCACATGATGCTGGCGAGCAGCCTGAGCAATTCGCTCCGCTCTCTCCCTCCGCCTTGGAAGCCGCACGCCTCTGGCAAAGTGCTCTGCGGGCGACGTTGACGTCCGAAGATGAGCGCGAAATTTTCTCGCCCGCCCCCGCGCAAGGTACCGCGCGGCTGCGGTGCGCAATTGCACATCATCTTCGCGGGACGAGGGGCATGAATGTCAATCCCGACAACATCGTCATCGGTGCGGGCGCTCAGCTGCTTGACACGATGCTGGTTCAGCTGCTTGGCGCGGACAAGACATACGCCGTCGAGGACCCGGGCTACTTGCGTCTGACGCGCATCTATCAGGCCATGGGCTGCGAAGTGCGGCATGTCCCGTTGGATGGTGAGGGAGTTAACTTGGGCGAGCTGCTCGATGCCGGGGCGGACGTCCTTCACCTCATGCCGTCCCATCAGTATCCGACTGGCCTGGTGACGAGCATCGCACGTCGCTACGCACTGCTGAGCTGGGCTGCCGAGCGGCCGGGTCGATATCTCATTGAGGACGATTTCGATTGCGAGTTTCGCCTTGCTGGCAAGCCGATCCCTGCGCTTGCATCGATTGATGCCGCCCAATCGGTCATCTACACCAACACTTTTTCTAAGAGCCTGTCATCGGCTCTGCGCTTGGCTTACATGGTCCTTCCCGATGAGCTCATGGAACGATTTAGGCGCGAGCTGGGCTTCTACGCCTCGTCGGTCAGCTCCGTAGATCAGGTGGCGTTGGCGCGCTTGCTCGAATCGGGTGATTACGAGCGACATGTGAACCGCGTGCGCGTTCGTGCTCGTGAGGCGCGTGATGGCCTGGTGGCGCTTGTGCGGAAGGCGTTTCCGGCAGGAGAGGTGTCGATTGAGCATGCGGATGCGGGTCTTTACTGCGTTTTGGCGCCGGCAAGCGACAAAGTGGGGGATGGTCTCATTCGTGCTATCGCCGATGTCGGCATCCCTTACGTCAACATTGACGATTGCCTATGGGCAAACGATCAGACGACGATTCAGAGGACTACGCGCCGCGTCCTCATCCAATACGACGACCTGAGCCCTCAAGTGCTCGATGCCCTACAAAAGCAGCTGCAATAAAGCCACGAAAAAGGCCCGAACCAATACGGTCCGGGCCTCATCGAGCTAGAGGTTATGTCTCAAGCGGTTGGCTTAGCCAAAGTAGCGCTTGAGCAGGCCGGCGAAAGCCTTGCCGTGGCGAGCTTCGTCGCGAGCCATCTCGTGCACGGTGTCGTGGATGGCATCGAGACCAGCGGCCTTGGCGCGCTTGGCAAGATCGGTCTTGCCGGCGGTGGCGCCGTTCTCGGCCTCAACGCGCATCTCGAGGTTCTTCTTGGTGGAGTCGGTCACGACCTCGCCCAGGAGCTCAGCGAACTTGGCGGCGTGCTCGGCCTCCTCGTGGGCAGCCTTCTCCCAGTACAGGCCGATCTCGGGGTAGCCCTCGCGATGAGCGACGCGAGCCATGGCCAGGTACATACCGACCTCGGAGCACTCGCCCTCAAAGTTGGCGCGCAGGTCGGCAACGATGTCCTCGGAGACGCCCTCCATCTTGGCGACGCCCACGACGTGCTCGGCAGCCCACTCGAGCTGACCCTCCTCCTGCTTCAGGAAGCGAGAACCGGGAACGCCGCACTGGGGGCACTTGAAGTCCTCGGGCAGCTGGTCGCCGTCGAACTCTTCCACATAACCGCAAACGGGGCAAACAAACTTCATGATTCGATCCTTTCGATCGATGGCGATTGTGCGCTCGTCCGGTCCCGTAAGGGCCCTCTCCGGACGTGCGTCTTGACGAGTTCTATTATCCATAAATGAGACTGAATGTGAAGCCTATTAGGAATGATTTTTAATAAAACAATTTAGCCGCAGCCGTCTAACAACGTCCGCATAGTCCGCAGCGGACGCAGCCGTTGCAGATGAACTTGCTTCCGCAGGTTTCGCACCACTCAAAATACGGTGGATCCCAGAGCTCCGAACTGGGGATTTCCAGGCCGAGCGGATCCCTTAGGTCCCATTCGATTTGGCGGCCGCGGTGTTGGAGGCCTGATTTCCACGCCTGCTCGCTTTGCAGGTTTTTGCTGCGAAGGTGATATGTTCGCCCGTCCTTAACGAAGGTGCTTCCGGTTTCGATGAAGGCGAACGTCGCATTTGCCGCCACGCATTCAGCATGCAGCTGGCGCACCCATTCGTAATGGCAGGGACGCGCTCCCGCGTAGTTTTCTCCGCCTGCGATGACCTGCTCGATCCCATCGGGCTTTCCAAGGCTACCGGGGGCGGCTTTTTCGACCGACACGCTTCCAATAAACGGCGCACACATGATGCCGCGGTGTGCTGCCGGCGTGGCGAGCAGGAGGGGAATCCGTTCATTTGCCCTGCGCTGGTTTTCGCAGGTTACGTTGAGCATGACGTTTTGCCAGCCATCGCCCCAGTCGCTGGGCAGACAGTCGCAAAAACGCTCGGGACGTTTGGTCAGAATGAAGAACTTTACGTCGGGCCTCTGGCGAATGATATCCCATACTTCTGGTCGCCAGGGATCGGCCTCGGGCAACAAGAAGTCGCTCGTCATGCAGATGCGGATAAGCTCGCCGGCGCGAACTTTGTAGCTACCGTCTCGGCGGCGTTGGAGGGGATAGGTAAAGCCCGACTTGCTTTTGCTAATCACGGAAGGGTCGATACCGCGTTGCCCGTCCATGTAATACATGTAGCAGTTGTCGCATCCCTCGCTGACGCGCGTGCAGCCATGCCAGGGGTTCCAGATGTCATGCACCTTTGCGCCTCCTTTGCGGCGGACGTGAATCCAATGGACCCTGAAAGACTAACACCGGATGACGCCAAGCAGCTCCGAACAATATGAAGATGTTGATTGATTGACGTTTGGCAGGTTGCCTGCGCTCCTCGATGAGTACAATCGGTCGAGCAAATGTTGACCCATCAACAAATGAAGGAGTTTCCTTTATGCATCTAGCCCGTCGTGCCTGGTGCCGAACATATCAGACGGTTTTTCGCATCGCATTGCCGATCCTGCCCTATACCGAGCCGCGCATTTTGGAGCATGCCGAGGATGTACCCGCGGTACTTCAAAAGCGCTCGATCAAGCACGTTCTCATTGTGACGGACCCCGGCATTGCCCGTTTGGGACTCACGGCATCACTCGAGAGCGCACTTGCGGCAAAGGGAATTGGCGTTACGGTCTATGCCGAAACGCGTGCGAACCCCACGGTCTCGAATGTAGAGGAAGCGGCGGCGCTGTATCGCGAGAACGACTGTCGGGCCATTATCGGCTTTGGTGGCGGTTCGGCCATGGACTGCGCCAAGGGCGTGGGCGCGCGCATTGCGCAGCCAAACAAGCCCATCAACAAGATGCGCGGCCTGCTGCGCGTCCACCGTCTCCTGCCGCTGCTTATCGCGGTTCCCACTACCGCCGGAACGGGAAGCGAAGTCACGCTCGCGGCGGTTATCACCGACGACGAGACGCACTATAAGTACCCCATCAACGACTTTGTGCTCATCCCGCGCTTTGCGGTGCACGATCCCGAGTTTACGCGTGGCCTGCCTGCTGCCATTACGGGACAGACGGGCATGGATGCCCTGACGCATGCCGTAGAGGCCTTTGTCGGCCGCAGCACTACGCCCTACACGCGCAAGATGGCGCGCCAGGCGGTTCAGCTCATCCACGACAATTTGCTCGAGGCCTATGAACATGGCGACAACATGCGTGCGCGCCGCAATATGCTTTCGGCGGCGTATAAGGCGGGCGTCGCATTTACGCGCTCCTATGTCGGATACGTGCACGCCATCGCGCACAGCTTGGGCGGGCGTTACGGGATTCCCCACGGCTTGGCCAACGCCATCATCCTGCCGCACATGCTTCGCGCCTATGGCGAAGCTGCTGCTCCCAAGCTCGCCGATCTCGCCCGCATGGCCGGCATTGCGCCGGCTAATGCGCTGGACAACGTGGCTGCTGAGGCCTTTATCGATTGGGTCGACCGCATGAACGCCGCCTTGGGCATACCCAAATATGTGACGGGCATTCGCCGCTCCGATATTCCACAAATGGCGGCCCATGCCGATGCCGAGGCCAATCCGCTATACCCCGTTCCGCTTCTAATGGACCGTTTGGAGCTCGAGCGTATGTACGAGGTCGTCGCGGGTGGTATGTTTGAGGGCGAGAATTAGGAGGGTCCATGAACACCGAGGAAATTGCGCGCATCGTCGGCGATCAGCGCGCCTACTTTAAGACACACGCCACGTTTGATGTCGATGCTCGACGTCGTGCGCTCGTGAGTTTACGCGATGCGGTGCGGGCCCACGAGGCCGATATTGCCCATGCGCTCAAGACCGATTTGGGAAAGTCGCATGACGAGGCGTATATGTGCGAGATCGGCACCTCGCTTTCCGAGATTCGTTATCAGATTGCGCATGTGGCTCGATGGAGTCGCTCGCGCCTGCGTCCGTGTGACCTCGCCAACGCCCTGAGTGTGTGCAAGACGCAGTCCGTGCCCTATGGCGTCACACTCATCATGGCTCCGTGGAACTACCCGTTTTTACTGACGCTCGAGCCACTCGCTGGCGCCCTTGCCGCGGGCAATACCGTGGTCATCAAGCCGAGCGCCTATGCTCCAGCATCGAGTACGGTGCTCAAGCAGATCTGTGAAGAGGCATTTGATCCGTGCCTGGTGACGGTTGTCGAGGGCGGGCGCGCCGAGAACGAAGCGCTGCTCGACGAGTGCTGGGACAAGATCTTCTTTACCGGTAGCGTTCCGGTCGGCAAGTTCGTTATGGAGCGCGCAAGTAAAAACCTTACGCCCGTGACGCTTGAGCTGGGCGGGAAGAGTCCCTGCATCGTGGATGCGACGGCTAACTTGAAGGTCGCGGCGCGCCGTATCGCCTTTGGTAAATGGCTCAACGTGGGGCAGACTTGCGTGGCGCCCGACTACCTGCTGGTCGATACGCGCGTGCACGACGAGTTGCTGGGCCTCATCAAGGAGGAGGTCCGTCGCATGTTTGGCGAGCACCCGCTCGACAACGAGGACTGCGGTCATATTGTCAACGCCAAGCATTTCGCGCGCGTGCTCGGGCTGATCGACCCCGATAAGGTTGTGCTGGGAGGCACGGCGCGCGAGTCGTCGCTCAAGATTGAGCCGACGATCCTAGACGGCGTGGCGCCTGAGGATGCTGTGATGCAGGAAGAGATTTTCGGCCCCATCCTGCCGGTGCTGACGTTTGAGAGCCTAGACGAGGCCGAGACGTTTATTACGGATCGTCCGACGCCGCTGGCCCTGTATATCTTTAGCCAGGACCGCGAGGTCCAGCAGCGCTTTGTGCGCTACGTGCCCTTTGGCGGCGGCTGTGTCAACGACACGATCATGCACTTGGCTACGAGCCATATGGGCTTTGGCGGCATGGGAGCGAGCGGTATGGGGCAGTACCATGGCCGCGAGAGCTTCGATACGTTTAGCCATAAGAAGAGCATCGTGAACAAGGCAACGTGGCTGGACGTGCCATTCCGTTACGCTCCTTATGCAAACTGGAAGCATAAGTTCGTGCGCATGTTTGTGCATTAGAAAAGGGTGCGGGCAATACGAACAGATGTTCCTATTGCCCGCATTTTGCGTTAGACTACTGCTATGGAGCACGGATGGGCCAACTCCCTTTAGAAGGGATTTGGTATGAACGTAAGCGATGTTATTTCGTTATTGGCGTTGTTGATCGCGGCTATCGAACTCGGCCTGTTTATCGGCCGAATGAAATAGCCGCCCCCGCGTAAGCGAAGACGGCCACTTCTCACGATGAAAACGTGTATCGGAGTTGGCAAGACCCGCAGCCACGGGTGCCATCCGTGTCCCTATCTTAGCTGTAAGCGTTCCGCCGCGCAAGCGTTGCGGCAAGCGATTGAAAGACGCGGACGGGATGAATTTGTGTCCGCACGGGCCCGTAGACTTCTCAACTATGTTGTGGATGCTCGCTAATCGGTAATGGAGGCGCACGTGTTTGATGACGATGACCTGTTCGATTTGACAGATGATCCGTTTGAGTGGGATATGCTGCTCGACGATGATGAGCTGGAGCAGGATCGTAAGAAGCGGCAGGACAAGAAAACCCAGGGCGACGCTTCGAAAAAGCAGGACAAGCGCCGCCGTGGACTGTCCGGCGGGCTCTTTGGCTAACCGCCGCATCGCTGTGTCTGTATACTTAGCAAGAGTTTGACGCGTTGCGAAATGAGGGCATAGACGATGATGTGGTTTACCGCCGACCTGCACCTGGGCGATACGAATATCCTGCATGATATGGATCGGCCGTTTGATTCGGTCGAGAAGATGAACCGCAAGGTCATCGATGCCATCAATGAGTGCGTGGCTGTGGATGACCGTCTCTACATTCTGGGTGACTTTACCTATCGTTTGCCCCTGGCGGAGGCGGTGCGCCTGCGCGAGCGTATTGCCTGCCAAAACGTGACGCTCATACGGGGCAACCATGACGGTGACTGGGAAGATCCCGACGTACCGCAGATTTGGGAAGACGTGCGCGATTACCTGGAGATTGCTCCCGGCTATGCCAAGGGCCATCGCCTGGTTTTGAGCCATTACCCCATGCTCAGTTGGAACGGCAAAGCGCGTGGCGCCATTATGCTGCACGGGCATATCCACAGCAGGGGGGACCGCACCAACACGCGCAACCGTGATCGCGAGCGTCCCGTTTACCGCTACGATGTGGGCCTCGACGCCAATGGCTACAAGCCCGTAAGTCGAGACCAGATCTTGAGCTTCTTTGGACTGTAGCTTTCAAACCACCATAAAGGGGACAGGCACCTTTGTGGTGGTTTTTCCATAGATTGGAGTCGTTATGAAACAACTGCTTATTCGTGCCGACGATCTCGGCTATTCGTATGCCGTTGACTTAGGGATCGCCCGCAGCGTCGATGAGGGCCTGGTGTGCTCGGTGGGACTCATGCCAAATATGCCCGAGGCCGAGCATGGCTGGTCACTCGTGGCGGATGCTGACATTGCGGTGGGCCAGCATACCAACGTGTGCCTGGGCAAGCCGTGTGCCGATCCGGCACTCATTCCAAGCCTGCTCGATGAAAACGGTGAGTTCCATAGCAGCCGTACCTTCCGCGAGCACTTTAAGCGCGGCGAGGAACTGATCGACTTTGACGAGGCCTGTATCGAGATTCGTGCGCAGCACGACCGCTTTGTCGAGATCGTGGGTCGCGAACCCGATTACTTTGAGGCTCACGCCGTTATGAGCAAAAACCTCAATCGAGCGATCTCGACGGTGGCACAGGAGTTGGGCCTTAAGGAGCAAAAGGCGAGCTTCGACCCCACGGCCGTGGTGCATTGCGGAGACACCGATTTGCGCATGGTGATGCGCTCGATGGAGCCGGGCTACGAGCCCAAGGAAGCAATCATGCAGACGGTTCGCGAGATGGCCGATGGCGAGACGGTCGTCTTTGTCTGCCATCCGGGCTATCTTGACCGTTTTATCCTCGAGAGTAGCTCGCTTACGACCGATCGTACCAAGGAGGTCGATGCGTTGATCGACCCCGAGCTGTGGGCGTGGCTCGAGGCTCAGGACGATCTTCGCCTCATCGACTACCGCGACCTGTAAAGTACTCAAACCACCACGATGGGGACAGGCGCCTTTGTGGTGGTTTTGGCGCCGTTGCCATTATGGCGGCGGCGCCTTTTTTGTCCGCGTGGCGCGGTAGAGTGTAGGCGGTTGAAATTTGCGTCCATCGAGGAGCTGCTATGAACGAGATCAAGTGCCCGCATTGCGGCGAAGTTTTTAAGGTCGATGCGTCCGGCTATGCGGATATCGTCAAGCAAGTGCGCGATGCCGAGTTCTCGCGCGATCTTGATGAGCGCGTAGCGGCGGCTCGACGCGAGGGCGAGCAGGCGCTGGAGCTTGAGCGTTCGCGTTCGGCGTCTGCCCTGCAGGAGGCGGAGTCTCAACGCGACGCTCAGCTTGTCGAGCAGAAGAACACTGCGGATCAGAAACTGGCGCAAGAGGTTGCCAAGCGCGATGCTGAGCTTGCCGAGCTGCGCGCTAAGCTCGAGGGCGCTGCCGCAGAGCGCGAGAGTGCAAGCCAGCGCGCGGCGGTTGAGGCACGAGCCAATGCTCAAAAAGAGAATGCCGAACTCCAGCGTGAGATTGATAGCCTGCGTGCGCAGCTTGGGCGCAAAGATGACGAAGCAAAGCTTGCCGAGTCGGCGGCGCGCAACGCTGCTCAAAACGATTTAGCTGCACGCGACGCTCAGATTGCCGAGCTGCAGGCCAGGCTTGCCGCGGCGGACAAGGCCCAGGAGATGGCGCTTGCCGCTGCCGCGGCAGAGCATCAGTTC
>CABUDJ010000070.1 GCA_902490325.1 uncultured Collinsella sp.
ATTGGCAACACCTATTTGGCTGGCGCAGGTTCTCGAGCGCCGCCAGGCGCGCGGGCGCCCCCGCCGCGGGGGCCAGGAGGCTCTGGGAGGCGCTGCTGGCCTCGTCGCGCTCGGGAAGGCGGCTCCCGGCCGGCGAGGACGTCGCGGTCCGGATGCTCGCCCGGGAGATAGCCTCCCTCGACGCCGACATCGAGGAGCTCGACTCGCTCGTGGCCGACTCGCTGGCGGGCGACGAGGTCTACGAGTGCCTCCTCACGGTGCCCGGGATCGGCCCCAAGACCGCCGCGGCGCTGGTGACGTCGATCGACATATCCGCGTTCAGGGGGCACGACGAGCTCGCGAGCTATTGCGGCGTGGCGCCGTCCGATAGGCGCTCCGGGAGCAGCATCAGGTCGACATCGCCGCAGCACGGCGGGAACAGGCAGCTCAAGAACCTGCTCATATTCAGCTGCAACTCCCTCATCGGCACGGACAACAGGTTCGGGAGGTACTACGGGGAGTGCAGGGCGAGGGGGATGAGGCACAGCAAGGCGCTGAAGGCGGTCGCGAGGAAGAGGCTCAAGGTCATCTACGCGATCATGCGCGACGCCGTCCCGTACGCGGCCTAGCGGGCGGCGGGATCAACCGAAGGGGAAGCGGGGGCGCCGGGCGCCCGGATGCGTCATGCCGAAATGGCGCGAAGTACGCGGTTGACAAAACTATAGAGACACGTCCCAGAAAAATCATCGACGAACGCACTACTTTGCGCTGGTGAGGACACCAGTGGTGTCGAAGGCCGGGGTGAAGCTCTCGTCTACCGCGCCGCCCTCTTGCCAAAACATCGTCGTAAAGCCCAGGTCGTCGGCATGGTCGAGCACCAGCTCGTACTCCTCGCGCGTCACGGCGCGCGCCAGGTCGCCGCCCTGCTCGCGCATGAGTGCATTGGGCGTGTACTGGTTCATGACCGAGATCGGCACGTCGCCCACCGTCTGCCACACCAGGTCTAACACGCGGCACGAGTCATCCGCATGCCCCGGCAGCACCAGGTGGCGCACGATGATGCCGCGCTTCATGAGCCCGCCCTCATCCACCAGCTCCCCCCCGCGGCGATCGATCTCGCGCGCCATCTGGGCCAGACCCGACACGGCCACGCGCGGGTAGTCCTTAATATGAGAAAGCGACTGCGCAAGCCCGGCATCGGCATATTTAAAGTCGGTGAGCCACACATCGACCAGGTCGCCCAGCGCCGCCACGGCACTCGCGCGCTCGTAGCCACTCGTGTTGTAGACGATCGGGATGACCAGCCCGCGCGTCCGCGCCGCAGCAATCGCGGCAGGCAACAGGTGCGCATAGTGCGTCGCCGTCACCAAATTGATGTTGTTGGCACCCTGGTCCTGCAGTTCCAGCATAATCTCGACCAGGCGCTCAGGCGAAATCTCAAGGCCAAAATTGCCGGTCGAGATCTCGTGATTCTGGCAGTAGATACATTTGAGCGAGCAGCCGCTAAAGAAGATCGTGCCCGATCCGGCCTCGCCCGAGATAGGCGGCTCCTCCCACATATGAAGCGCCGCGCGGGCCACCTTGAGCGTGTCGTTAGCACCGCATACGCCGCGCGCGCCCTCATCGCGCGCCGCACCGCAACGGCGCGGACACAAATGGCAGGCGGGCGAAAAAAGTTCGGTCAACGACGTCGGCATAAAAACATGCTCCAAAACAACGATTCAGCAGCTCAAACGTAAAGGGCCAGGCCGCGTAGACGGCTCCGTCCCTAAGGCGCCGTAATCGTCCGACACGATTTTTGTAATGTCAAGACTGGAATCCACAAAGTGCCGCTTTATGATGTAGGTATTCCGCCCCCCGCGGAGCAACTGGGTGAACCGTCGCGTTTATTTAGGGAGCCCACACAGTCGTACCTAGTACAGGTATCCTTCGTTGTTAAGGACGCTGGAACAGTCGATGAGGGCACCCACCTGTTTTAGGTGGGTTCATTTTCGTAACGTGGGGGGTGGTTTTCTTTTGCCGAAAATCACCATTACAGTCCATATGGATCCCCGTCGGCATCCCGACAAGCCATCGACAACATCCCAATATCTGGTAAGCGCGTGATTATCGCTGCGTGCAATTACATGCACCCCCCTTGGTCGAGTATTATGGTTCGGCTATGCCCTTTGCGCATGGCGTTCTTCTGACCTTTTCCTTCGACGCTTGGCGGTTTTTAGATTCATGGCTTCATCCCCGAGCTACATACCGTACCTATGCGTGGCAGCGGCGGCCTTTATCACGACCTTCCTCGCGGTGCCCCTGGTCAAGCGCTTGGCAATTAAGCTCGATGCCGTCGACTATCCTTCTAAGCGCCGCATCAACACCAAGCCCATCCCGCGTTTGGGCGGAACGGCGGTGTTTTTGGGCCTGGTCGTTGCCTGCATTGTGCAAATCCTAGGCACCTGGCACCTAGGCTGGCCACCCGTCCTGGTGCCGCACCCGCGCCTTCACATTAGCTATCCCATGCTGGCGCTCTCCTTTACCGTCATCTTTGCGACCGGCGCTATCGACGACGTCTTCCAGCTCAAGCCCAAACAAAAACTGGCCGGTCAGGTCCTCGCCGCGCTCATCGCCTGTATCGGCGGCCTGCGGATCGGCGTCATCGTCAACCCGTTTGCCCCCGGCGAGATCATGCTCGGATGGCTCGCCTACCCCATCACCGTGATCTATCTGGTGGCATTCACCAACATCATTAACCTCATCGACGGCCTCGACGGCTTGGCCACGGGCATCTGCGGCATCGCGTCGTTCACCATGTTTTCGATGGCCGTTCTCTCGGGCCGCATCGACGCCGCCGCGCTCTCCATTGCGCTCTTTGGCGCCTGCCTGGCCTTTTTGCGATACAACTTCAACCCCGCAAGCATCTTCTTGGGCGACTCGGGGTCGCTGCTTCTGGGCTTTGCGCTGGGCTCCATCTCGTTGCTCAACGTGAGCCGCACCGCCGCGCTCACCTCGCTTATCATCCCGCTCATCGTTGCCGGCGTGCCCATCATCGACACGTTTAGCGCCATCGTGCGCCGCAAGCGCGCCCACATTAGCATCGGGCAGGCCGACAAGGGCCACATCCACCACCGCCTGATCCAAGAGGGCTACAACCAAAAGCAGGCAGTGCTCCTCATCTATGCCTGGTGCATCATGCTTTCGGCCGGCGCCGCCGCGATTAACCAGGTCGAGGTCCCCATGCGCGTGCTCATCTTTACCGTGCTCGCCATTGGCTCGGCGGCCTTTGCCAAGCATCTACATCTGTTTGAGCCCGTGCTGCGCCACCATTACAACAAGCGCACGCACGAGGACGAGCTCGTCACCCCCGACGACCCCGCCTTTAAGCAGGAAGAGCAGGCGGCAGAAGAGCGTAAGGAAGAGCGACACCACAAGCGCTAGGGCAAGCTGCCGAGGATGCGCCCAGGCGCCGCCGGCCAAACGCGCAGCCACGCCGCGCCCATCGCACATGCCGCCGCTCTCCCGCCCCTCGCCTACTTACGACCCGCCCCTCCAATAAACGCGTTATCATCTTGACCCATGAACATACGTTAGGAGCAATCATGCCAAACGAGAACAGCTACGAAGTCGCGCTGCAAAAGAGCAACGCCATTCGCGAGGGCCTGGCCAAGACGCCCGAGAAGTTCACCATGCTCACCGGCGACCGCCCCACCGGCCGTCTGCACCTGGGTCACTACTTCGGCACCCTCAAGGGCCGTGTTGAGCTGCAGAACATGGGCGCCAAGACCAACGTGCTCATCGCCGACTACCAAGTCATCACTGACCGCGACACGACCGAGCACATCCAGGACAACGTGTACAACATGGTCATGGACTACCTTGCCTGCGGCATTAACCCCGACAAGACCATGATCTACGCGCACTCCGCCGTACCCGCCGCCAACCAGCTCATGCTGCCGTTCCTGTCGCTGGTGTCCGAGGCCGAGCTGGCGCGCAACCCCACGGTAAAGGCCGAGATGGAGGCCTCGGGCCACGAGCTCACCGGCCTTCTGCTCACCTACCCGGTACATCAGGCCTGCGACATTCTGTTCTGCAAGGGCAACGTGGTGCCCGTCGGTCGTGACCAGCTGCCGCACATCGAGCTAACCCGCACCATCGCACGCCGCTTTAACAACCGCTACGGCAAGGTATTTCCCGAGGTCGAGGCACTGCTGTCCGAGACCCCGCTACTGCCCGGCCTTGACGGTCGCAAGATGAGCAAGAGCTACGGCAACGCCATCAACATCTCGATGACCGCTGAGGAGACGGCAAAGCGCATCAAGAAGAGCCAGACCGACTCCGAGCGCATGATCACGTTCGATCCCGAGAACCGCCCCGGCGTGTCTGGCCTGCTTTCGACGGCCGCCATCTGCACCGGTCGCTCCGAGGTCGAAATTGCCGAGGAGATCGGTATGGGCGGCTCCGGCCAGCTCAAGAAGTACGTGACCGAGGCCGTCAACGAGTACTTCGCACCGATCCGCGAGCGTCGCCAGCGCTACGAGAACGATCTGGATTACGTGAAGGACGTGCTGCACGAGGGCAACCGTCGCGCCAACGAGATCGCCGAGCAGACCCTGGCAGAGGTTCAGGACGCCATGGGTATGGTGTACTAGACCGATCTGCTGACTTGAGCTTTCGATTGCTATAGGGCGGGCGCTACGGCGTCCGCCTTTTTTGGAGCCGGACCGCTTCGGCTCCGTCCATCACACTCTCCCGACAAACAGGAACAGGCCCGCTGGCAGATAGTTGCCAGCGGGCCTGTTCCCGAAGTACACCGTTGAATCGCACAGAGGGGAGGGATGCGAATCAAACTCAACAGGGCAGGCTTTTTCATCGCCTATTGCCTGCTCCGTTGCTGAATACAATATAGTTCACCGTGGTTTACTTTGTAGTGTCAATATGCGCCGCCACACCTTCTCCATAAGTTAGCTCCGGTAAACTAAAACCACCACGAAGGGGACAGGCACCTTTGTGGTGGTTTCGGCCACGGCAGAGCCGCTAGAGTCCGGCAGGCCAACGACAGGCGGCCAGATCAACATGCATGGGATCGGCAAACGTCACGCCCTCCCCCATTAAGAGCTCGCGCTGAGCATCGGGGTCACCAAAGGCAAAGCCCGCACAGATACGGCCGTCGGCAAACACCACGCGATGGCAGGGAATCTCGCCGGGGCGCGGATTGCTGTGCAGCGCGTAGCCCACGTACCGCGCGCTCCGCGGACGACCGGCAAGCAGCGCTACCTGACCATACGTGGCGACCATCCCCTCGGGGATCTGCTCGACCACCTCGTACACCCGTTCAAAAAAGCCCTCAGACGCCATTGCTCGCTCCCTTCCACTCAGAAAAGCATAAACCACCACAAAGGGCCTGTCCCCTTTGTGGTGGTTTATGGCAGGTCGGTTAGTTGGCGGGCTGGAAGAAGGCTACTGCTACGGCGCCGGGGCCAACGTGGGTACCGATGGTGGCGCCGATGGTGTGAACGGGCAACTCGCCCTCGGTGTGGCCAGCCCACAGTGCAGCGCTGTCCTCGATATACTTCTTGAGCACCGCATCCGAAAGACCCGTATAGCCGAGCGCCAGCGGCATGGAAAAGTCGATGCCGCCCGCCTTTTCGACCTTTTGGTTCAGCAGGTTGCGGCCGTTCTTGGAACCGCGCGCCTTGCCCAGCTGCACGATCAGACCGTCCTCGACAGCCACCACAGGCTTTACGTTGAGCAGCGTGCCCACGGCGCCGGCCGCAGCAGACAGACGACCGCCACGCACCAGGTACTCCAGCGTCTCGAGCAGGCCGATAACCACCACACGGTCGCGCACGGCCTCGACAGCCGCCGCGATCTGAGATGCACTGCGGCCCTCGTCCACCAAGCGCAGCGCATACTCGACCAGGACGCGCTCGCCCAGGGTGACGTTGTTGCTGTCTACCACGAACACGTCGCCACCTGGCGCCTCGGCAAGTGCGATACGGGCACTCTGATTGGTGCCTGATAGCTTAGCGCCCACGGTAATAATCACAGCCTCATCGCCGGCTTCACGAACCTCGGCGATGGCCTGCGAAAACGCGTACGGGTTGACCTGGCCGGTCTTGGGCAGCTCATCGCGCTCCACGAGCATCTCGTAAAAGCGCTGGTGATCGATGTCGATGCCATCCATGTACACATCGGTGCCAAAGGTGACGGACAGCGGCAAAACGGCCAGTGCTGGGTGCTCGGCCGGCGACATATCGCTTGCGGAATCGGTAATAATGCGGACGGACATAGCGAATCCTTTCTTGCGCAGGTCCCGCGCAGGGAATTTTGACAGCAAGGCCCCGGCACGGTATACGCGCTCAAACAGGACTATGCAGTTGTTAATTGGAAGCAAAAGCCTTGGCGGCCCTACAGCTCGCGCAGGGTGTTGAGAATCGTGCGCAGCGACGCATACATCTGCTCGCGCTGCTCCACACCCATAGCCTTACCGGTGGTATCGAGCACCTCGCGAATGATGCGGTCCGCTTCGCTCATGCTCTCGCCGCCCAGAGCGGTCAGGCGCACCGGAGCACGATACTTAACGGCGGCATCGCCCGAATCGTCGACCTCGACGTAGCCGCCCTCCTCCAGATGAGCGAGCGTACGCGAGACGGCGGCGCGGGTCACGCCTGCCATGCGAGCCAGGTCAGCGCCAGTCAGGCCGTCCTTGCTGCGCTCAAGATAGTAAAGGCACATAACGTCGGAGCCCTTGAGGCCCAGCCTTGCGCCCTCGGATGTCTTAATGCGCTGGATCTCCTTGTAGAGCCCGCTGATCAGTCCGACAAAGTCCTCGAAACGTGTCTCGTCGTTCTGCTGCATGGGAGACGACCGCCTTTCGCTTGCATAATGCTTACGGGTAAACATCTTAGTCGCATAAGGCGACACCCGTACCCAAATACCCCATTTGTTAACCCATCAACATAAAAACCACCACAAAGGGGACAGGCACCTTTGTGGTGGTTTTGACCGGCGAACATGATCCGCAGGCGTCGCTACAGCTCCACGCAGGGACTGTCGCGGGTCACAAGCGTCTTAACGACAAGCGTCGCTCCCAGATAGCGCTCGAGCAGCTCGGCTAAGCGATCGATCGCGGCCTGGCAATCCCCCATCCGCTCGGGCTCCACGCACTCAATCGCCAGGAACGCATCGGCCGAATCATCGGACAGCGCCGTGCGAACGCCGTCGCGCCAGTTCCAGCAGCGGCACACAGCGCCCGCATCGTCGATGTAGGCGAGCTCGCCGGGCAGCGTCGGATCGTCCGCCTCCTCGCCAAGCGGCAAGAACGCATCGCCACCGTCGGTCACCTTCAAGCGAAGGTCTCCCTCGATCGCATGCAGATCCTCGCCTCCCACGGGCAGCGCGTAGGTCAGCGACACCGTGTTGTAAATATCCACCGCGGGCGTAATGTGGCCCACCGGCTTGCCTTTGAGCACGCGTTTGAGCAAGTTCTCGATCGAGCAGCGCGCGCCTTTCTTGGTCTTGAACAGACGATAGGCCTCGCGCCATGCCTTGACCGGTGCGTTCTCGCTGATAGTGTCGCTGGTCAGATGACGCTCCGCATCGATATTGGCGCGGTCGAGCAACGCCGCAATCGCATCCACGTCCTCTTGAGGAATCTGAGCCGTGGGCTTCATGCCCTCCACGATCACAACACCGACCGCTGCCTGCGGAAACAGCTCCCAGAATGAATCCTCGGTAATAAAGCTCTTCATACGCTCTCCCTTCATTGTGCGCGCCCGAGTGAGGGCGCCTAAACAAAAAGCGCCCTTACAACGGCCACCTTCAAAGTCCTACGGTGCCGTCACAAGAACGCTTGCGCTGTCCCCATCCGGAGAAGGGGACGATATGTCAGGCGTATTGTAACCCGAGTCATCCACGCGAGCAAAACCACCACAAAGGTGCCTGTCCCCTTTGTGGTGGATATGGACTCGAGGCGACGCTAGTGGCGGAGTCCCAGCAGGCCGCGGCCGCGGTGACGAGCCTCGGCGGGCACTTGGGCGTGCGGACCGGCGGCCTTGACGGACTCAGGCAGGTGCGAGTACTTCTTCTCGAAGTTCTCCTCGAACATCACGGCCAGGTTGTGCGCGGCCTCGTCGTAGCGCGCGGTGCTCTGCCAGTACTGGCGCGGCACCAGGATGCCGTCGGGCACGCCGTGGCACGTGGTGGGAATGTCGACGTTAAAGATGTCGTCGTGCACGAACTCGCTCTCCTCGATGGTACCGTCGAGGGCGCGGGCGACCAGGGAGCGCGTGTAAGCCAGCTCAATGCGATGGCCCACGCCGTAACCGCCGCCGATCCAGCCGGTGTTGACCAGGTAGACGCGCGTGCGGCCGTCGGCGATGCGCTCACCGAGCATCTTGGCGTAGACCATGGGGTCGAGCGGCATAAACGGCTCGCCGAACAGCGAGGAGAACGTGGGCGTGGGTTCGGTGACGCCAACCTCGGTGCCGGGGATCTTGGCCGTAAAGCCCGTCACAAAGTGGTACATGGCGGCGTCGGCCGTCAGACGCGAGATAGGCGGCAGCACGCCAAAGGCGTCGCAGGTCAGGAAGAGCACGACGCTCGGAGTGGTGCCCATGCCCTTGGTCCACGCGTTGGGAATGTGCTCCACGGGGTAGGCCACGCGCGTGTTGTGCGTGATCGAGACGTCGTCGTAGTTGGGCTTGCGGTTCTCGTCGAGCACCACGTTTTCGCAGATGGCGCCAAAGCGGACGGCGTTGAAGATCTCGGGCTCGTGGAAGGCGTCCAGGCCCTCGCACTTAGCGTAGCAGCCGCCCTCGATGTTGAAGATGCCCATGTCAGACCAGCCGTGCTCGTCGTCGCCGATCAGCAGGCGCGTGGGGTTGGCAGAAAGCGTGGTCTTGCCGGTGCCGGACAGGCCAAAGAACACGGCCGTCTCGTGCGTGACGGGGTCCATGCTGGCCGAGCAGTGCATGGGCAGCACGTCGTCCTCGACGGGCAGCAGGTAGTTCATAACGCTGAAGATGGACTTTTTGATCTCGCCAGAGTAACCGGTGCCCGCGACCAGGATCACACGCTCTTGGAAGTTGATGACCACAGCGGCGCTGGAGTTGAGGCCCTTGATCGCAGGGTCGCACTGATAGCCGGGCGCGGCAAGCACGCAAAAGTCGGGCTCGCCGGTGCGCGCGATTTCGCGGGCAAGCGGGCGGGCGAGCATCTGCTTAATAAAGAGTGCCTGACTGGCGCGCTCGCAGGCGACGAGCAAGCGGCGCGTGTGGTTGCGGTCGGCACCAGCCATGCCACGCGTGACGAACACATCGCGCTCGTTGAGGTAGTCGACAATGCCGGCCTTGATGGTCTCGTAGCTCTCGGTAGAAAGCGGGCGGTTGACGGCGCCCCAGGCGATCTTGTCGTGCACGTCGGGCGTGTCGACGATAAAGCGGTCGTTGGGCGAACGACCGGTGCGCTCCCCCGTCTCGATCACGAGCGCGCCGTTGGAGGCCATGCAGCCCTCTTCGCGGCGGATGGCATACTCGACGAGCTCTGCCGCCGGCAGGTCGACCAGCAGGCGGGGCTGGTTCTCGGCGGGATCTTCGACCAACGTAAGACCAAAGTTGGACAGTACTTCTGCAGGGGTAACACCAGGCATGGGGCCTCCTTTAAAAGCGCGTCACGCGGGCGCGCGCTTTACTCACGTAGAGTCCGTTGTACCCGAAGTACAAAAACGTTTTTGCGGCAACCACAGAGCATCCCGCCCAACGGTCAAAATTCGCAGGTAAGCGGCCCAGTCATTGGGGACGTTCTTAAACGACTAGTCATTGGGGACACTCTTGAACAGGCAACATTCAAGGAATGTCCCCGGATGCCGGTACTTAGGGACGTTCCCAAAGTGCCGGCACATAAGGAACGTCCCTAAGTGCCGACTACAGCGGCAGGCCTTGGCCGAGCATGGCTATGGCGCTCATCAGGACCAGCATGCCGGCAGCGTAGGGCAGCACCGCGCCCAGGAGTTCGGCATCCCTGCCGCGCACGTGGACGGCAGCCAGACCAATCGCGAGCGTCTGCGGAGAGATCATCTTACCGGCGGCAACACCAAGCGCGTTCAGCGCGACCATCCAGTAGTCGCTCACGCCCAGCGCCGTAGCGGCCTGGCTCTGGATGGGGCCAAACAGCATGCCCGAGGACGTGCCCGAGCCGGTCACAAACGCACCGACTGCGCCGATCCACGGAGCCAGAATCGGGTACAGCCCACCGGCGACGGCGATGCAGAACGCGCTGATCGAAGAGATCATGCCCGCATAGCCCATCACCTTGGCACAGCCCAGCACCGAAAGCATCGTGATCACCGTCGGCATCATCTGCTTCACAGTCGCGGCCAGCACCTCGCCCATCATGCGTGGCGAAGCACCCTGAATGGCACCGCCGACAAACGCGGCCAGGAAGATCCAAACACCCGGCGTGTTAATCCACGAAAACGTAAGCGTACCGGGGTTCTCGCCGCAATACACCTGCACGTGGCTTGCAAAGGGCGCAAGCGCGGCATGCACGGCGGGCACCAGGTTGGACGTACCCAGCAGCAGTACAAAAATCAGAATGAAGCACGACCAGGCCGAAAGCGCCGATTTAACGGTGAG
>CABUDJ010000071.1 GCA_902490325.1 uncultured Collinsella sp.
GTACGCGACCGACGATTGAACGTCAGATTGCCGCTTAGGGGCGTTTGCAGCGTCGGTAGGTTACGGCGTTCTACGAACGCCGTAACTTACAGCGCGTCAGCGCAGCGCTTGCAGATATGCGCGTGGCCGTTGTACTCGCCGACGGTGGTGCGATAGTTCCAGCAACGGTCGCAGCACTCGCCCTCGGCAGCATCAATGCAGACGGAAAGCTCTTCGCCCTGGGTCAGCTCAACATCGGAGACGATGTAGAACTCGGCCAGGTCGACCGCTTTGTCACCAGTCAGCAGCGCGTACATCTCGGCGGGAACGACCGCCTTGACGCGAACCTGCTGGCTCTTGGTGAAGGTGCCGGCAGAACGGGCATCCTCAAGGGCCTTGGTCACGGCGCTACGGAGCTCAAGAGAAGCCTCGAGCACGCCCTCGAACTCATTGGCCTCGTCGACCGTGATGGGCGACTTGTACCAATCGAGCAGCGCGGCGTACTTCTGGTGATCGACGCAGCCAGCGGGCGCATATGCCATGGCCTCGTCAACCGTGTAGGACAGGATCGGCTGCAGGTCGCGCATGAGCATCGAGAAGAGCTCGGCCAGCACGGTCTGGGCGCTGCGACGCTCGAGCGAGCCGGGCTTGTCGCAGTACAGACGGTCCTTCAGGGCGTCGAGGTACACGTTGGAGAGCTCGGTAACCACGAAGTCATAAAGCGCACGGTAGGCGCGCGGGAACTCGTAGCTGGCGTAGGCGTCGTCGACCTCGGCCTGAACCTGAGTCAGGCGGGCAACCATGAGCTTATCGAGCGGCAGCAGGTCGGCAAAGGCGACGCCGTCGGTCTCGGGCTCAAACTGACCCTCGAGCTCGGAGAGCAGGAAGCGCAGCGTGTTGCGGAAACGACGGTAGGCATCGGACGTACGAGCAAGGATCTCGTGGTCGATGGACACGTCGGAGCTGGTATCGACGGATGCAACCCACAGACGGATGATGTCAGCGCCCATCTCGTCGCAGACCTTATTGGGGTCGATGACGTTGCCGAGCGACTTGGACATCTTACGGCCCTGGCCGTCGAGGGTGAAGCCCTGCGAGACAACCGCCTTGTACGGAGCGTGGCCGTTGGCGCCCACCGAGGTGAGCAGCGAGCTTTGGAACCAACCGCGGTGCTGGTCGGAGCCCTCGAGGTACACATCAGCCGGATACTCCAGCTCGGGACGGTACTCGCAGACGGCCTTCCAAGAGACGCCGGAATCCCACCACACGTCGAGGATGTCCTTATCGGCCTTGAGGTGATGGCCGCCGCACTTGGGGCAGACGCAGGCCTCGCCCAGGTAGCTCTCGGGAGCGTCGGTGAACCAGGCGTCGGAGCCCTTCTCGTGGAAGAGCTTGATGACGGCGTCGAGCGTGGCGTCGTTCATGACCTTCTCACCGCAGTCGGCGCAAGTGTAGCTGGGGATAGGCACGCCCCAGTTGCGCTGACGGCTGATGCACCAGTCGGGACGCTGCTCGACCATGGCGCCGATGCGGTTGGCCGCGTGGGCCGGATACCACTTAACGTTCTCGCGGACCTCTTTGCCAGCCTGCTCGCGCAAGCCGGTCTTGTCCATCGAGACAAACCACTGGTCGGTAGCACGGAAGAGCACCGGGTGCTTGCAGCGCCAGCAGTGCGGATAGCTGTGCGTGATCTTCTTCTCGAGGACCAGGGTGCCGCGCTCGCGCAGGAACTCGATGATGTGCGGGTTGGCCTCGTCGGTATCCATGCCGCTGAAGGGGCCGCCGGTGCCAAACTCCTCGCCGGTGTAGAACTTGCCGTCGTCATCGACCGGCATGCAAATGTCGGTGATGCCCTCCTTGAGGCAGGCGAAGTAGTCGTCGACGCCGTGACCGGGCGAGTTGTGGACGATACCGGTACCGTCATCGACACCGACGTAATCGGCCAACAGTGCCACGCCCTCAACACCGTCAAAGATCGGCTGCTTATAGTGAATGTGATGGAAGGTCTCGGCGGGAACCACATAGGGCTTGCCGTCGACCACAACCGGGGTGTACTCCCAGCCAAACTCCTCGCAGCACTTGGGAGCCAGGTCCTCGAGCATGACCTCGGCGCGGTCGTCGTGCTCAACGGCGACGTAGGCGGCACCGGGCTTGAGAGAAACTGCCTGGTCGGAGGGGATGGTCCACGGCGTGGTCGTCCAGATGATAAAGTCAACCGGGCCGTCGAAGTTCTCGAGGCCGACGGGCTTGGAGGTCATCTCAAAGCGCACGAAGATGGACGGGCTCGTCTCGTCGGAGTACTCAATCTCGGCCTCAGCAAGTGCGGTATGGCAGTGCTTGCACCAGTGGACGGGCTTGTGACCGCGATAGATCATGCCCTTGTCGAACATGGCCTTGAAAACCTCGATGTCGGCGGCGTCATGCTGGTGATAGAGCGTCAGATAGGGGTTGTCCCAATCGCCGAGCACGCCCAGGCGACGGAAGCCGGCCTTCTGCAGCTCGATGTTCTCGACAGCGAACTTATTGCAAAGCTCACGGATCTTAGCCGTGGAGGTCTGGTTGAACTTCTCGGTGCCGAGCTTCTCCTCGACCTTATGCTCGATCGGCTGGCCATGGCAGTCCCAACCGGGAACATAGGGAACCTCATAGCCCTGCATCATCCAGTAGCGGTTGATCATGTCCTTGGAGATCTTGTTCATGGCGTGGCCGATGTGGATCGGACCGTTGGCGTACGGAGGGCCGTCGTGCAGCACGAACTTCTTGTGACCCTCGTTCTTCTTCAGAACCTGCTCGTAGACCTTGTTGTCCTGCCAGTCCTTGAGTCGCTTGGGCTCGGACTTGGAAAGACCGGCACGCATGGGAAAACCGGTTTTGGGCAGATTCATCGTCTGCTTGTACTCGTTTGCCACGGTACCCCTTTCATGTCGTGGGCGCGCACGCCCGTTGGGCACCAAAAAAGCGCCCGTCCCTACAAGCTGGGACGAAGCGCCACAAAAACGGGCTGTATGCCCGCAAAAGCTCTTCGTTTAACCACCCAGCTTAGATGCCCTCGCCCGCGTATTCGCGCGCTCGCATCCGTTACTCGGCTGGCCTGTATCGACGACCATCTCGGCGATATCTACTAAGACGTGCCTGCGCGGCACGTCCGTTGGGACCGCAGCTCCGGGGTGATTTTCATCGGTCGCATGCACGGGTTCTCAGCGCTCCCCGCTCTCTGTGGCATGCGGACGGCCGACTACTCGTCCCCATCAACGCTTATGCGGAGTATGCTAGCACGTTCCGCGCCGGCGAAAAACCCTCAACACTGGTTTCATACGTAAGAAATTTCTCGTGGTCGTTAGCCTTCTCGAGGAGCAAAATACCTGAAAGCACTTTAACTAACGAAAGAAGGCTGCCATGCGCACAATCGGAATGAGCGACTACACCGTCGGCGAGGATTGCTTTACCAAGCTGCCCGCCGCACTGGCGGAGTACGGCGCGAAGAAAGTCACCATCATTGGTGGCAAGCGAGCCCTAGCTGCGGCGCTGCCGGGCATCGAGGCGGCGCTTGAAGGTACCGACGTCGAGATTCTGGAGACGCGCGTCTACGGCACCAACAGTACGCGCGCCAATATCGCCAAGGTCGTGAACTCCCCCGCTTGCCAGCAGGCAGACGTGCTTATCGCCTGTGGCGGCGGCAAGGCACTCGACACCGTCAAGACAGCGGCAATCGAGCTCAAGAAGATTGTCTTTACGGTGCCGACGATTTGCTCTAACTGTTCCGCCGCGACCGCCATTGCCGTCGTCTACAACGACGATGGATCGCTCGAGGGCTATTCGTACCCCAACCGACCGGCGCACATCTTCATCAATCCCAAGATCATCGCCGAGGCTCCGGCGGAGTACTTCTGGGCCGGCGTGGGCGACGCCCTGTCCAAGCAGCCCGAAGTCGAGTACGCCACGAGCGCCGGCGACCTGGAGCACACCGCCGGCCTTGGCCTGGCTCTTGCCCACACCTGTTCCGAGCCGCTGTTTACCTACGGTGTTCAGGGTCTTGAGGACGTTCGTCAGAATCTGTCGAGCGAGGCCGTCAAGCAGATCGCGCTCGACATCGTGGTCAACACGGGCTATGTCTCGAACCTGACCAACCAGAACGATTACTACTACAACTCGAGCGTGGCGCACGCGTTCTACAACGCCACCTGCAGCATTCCGCGTGAGGGCACCTACCTGCACGGCGAAGTCGTAAGCCTGGGCGTGCTGGTGTTGTTCGCCTACACGGGCGACACCGAGAACCTTAAGCGCTATGCTGACTTCAACAAGCAGATGGGGCTGCCCGTAACGCTTGAGCAGGTCGGGCTTTCCGAGACCGATATCCCTGCCCTGTGCGAGCACGCGCACGCCACCAACGAGTGGAAGCAAGGCAACCCGGAGCCCTTCACCGACGAAAAATTCGCCGCCGCCATCAAGGCCGCCAACGCCTACGGCCACACGCTCTAGACCCAGGCCAAAACCACCACAAGGGAGCAGCACCTTTGTGGTGGTTTTTTATTGCTCCAGCATGCTGGGGTCGAACTCGCTAGCCGGGATCACGCGATAACCGTGGCGGAGCAGTAAATCAACGAAGACGCCGTTGCCCGCCGTAAGGGTGCCGCTGAATGTTCCGTCGTAGATGCGACCCGCGCCGCACGAGGGACTACGGTCCTGCAGGATGCACGCGGCGATCTCTTCCGGCCCGCCCGCCTGCTCGCACATATCGAGCGCTCGTTGGGCACCCAGGCGAAATTCGCGATCGACCGATATGCCCTCGCAGGTACGAACCTCTCCGTTCACAATCTCGGACGGCTTGCGCGGCGTGGGCAGGCCCCCAAAGACCTCAGGGCACACCAAGAGGACCTCGGTCCCTGTACGCTCGCAGGCCTCGACCAACTCGCGATGGTAGTTGTCGAGCCCGTTATACTTGCAGCTCTCGCCCATCAAGCAGGCGCTCACCACGATCTTCATTTCCATCCCTCTCAAGCAAAACGCCCCATTTGAGAAAGCTGCTCAAATGGGGCGTCGGCGTTTACTGGCTCGGCCGCGGCTTTACTGCTGCTTGGGCATCAGCGGATTCTCGCGCGTGAGGAGGTTCATGAACTCCTCGCCCGTGATGGTCTCCTTCTTATACAGATAACGAGCCAGCTCGTGGAGCTTAAACTTGTTCTCCTTCAGAATCTGCAAAGCGCGGTCGTGCGCATCCTCGATCAGCTTGGCGACAATCGCGTCCACGCGCTCGGCCGTACCGGGGGCGCAGGTGAGCGACGTGTCCTGATTGAGATACGCGTTCTGCACGGTACCGAGCGCCATCATGCCAAAATCGTCGGACATACCAAAGCGCGTCACCATATTACGGGCGAGCTTGGTGGCCTGCTCGATGTCGTTGGCGGCGCCGGTCGTCATCTCTCCAAAGATGAGCTCCTCGGCTGCGCGGCCACCGCAATAGACAGCGAGCTTGTCCAAGACCTCCTGGCGGGTCGTCAGGAAGCGCTCGTCCTCCTCGACCTGCATGGTATAACCAAGAGCACCGCTCGTGCGCGGCACGATGGTGATCTTCGTGACCGGCGCAGAGCCCTTCTGGCGAGCGGCAACGATGGCATGGCCGATCTCGTGATAAGAAACGACCTGCTTCTCATGGTCGGAAAGCACCGTGGACTTACGCTGTTGGCCGGCAATGACGACCTCCACCGACTCCTCGAAGTCATCCTGGGTTGCACGCTTGCGACCCTCGCGAACGGCGCGCAGGGCGCCCTCGTTGATGATATTGGCCAGGTCGGCGCCCGAGGCACCGGGCGTGGCGCGGGCAATCGCGGTCAGATCGATCGGCGGCTCGGTCTTCACACTCTTGGCGTGAAGTTCGAGGATGTTCTTACGACCGGTCAGATCGGGCAACTCGACGGGAATGCGGCGGTCAAAACGACCGGGGCGCAGCAGCGCCGGATCGAGACTGTCGGGGCGGTTGGTTGCGGCAAGGACAACGATACCCTTGTGGTTATCGAAGCCATCCATCTCGGTCAGCAACTGATTGAGCGTCTGCTCGCGCTCGTCGTTGCCGCTAAAGCCGCCGCCATCACGCTTCTTACCGATGGTATCGATCTCATCGATAAAGACGATACACGGGGCCTTTTCCTTGGCCTGCTTAAACAGGTCACGAACCTTTGCAGCGCCGCGACCAACAAACATCTCAACGAACTCAGAGCCCGAAATACTAAAGAACGGAACACCGGCCTCGCCGGCAACAGCCTTGGCAAGCAGGGTCTTACCGGTACCCGGAGGGCCAACAAGGAGAGCACCGCGCGGCAGCTTGGCGCCGATCTCCTCGTAGCGCTGCGGCTTCTCCAGAAAGTCGACGACCTCCTTGAGAGACTCCTTGGCCTCTTCCTGGCCGGCGACGTCCTTAAAGGTCACGCCCACGTCCTTGGAGGCGATCACGCGCGCGCCGGACTTACCCAGTCCGCCGCCGCCAAAACCGCCGCCGCCAAAGTTCATCGACGGGCCGTCATCGCCCATAGCCTTCTTCATGCGGCGGTTGAGCCACCAACCGATGAGGAAGAAAATCGCCATGGGAAGGATGAGCGTGAGCAGGTAGTAGGTCATCAAACCCGAGTTTTTATCGGGAACGACCGACTCCAGCGAAGCGCCAGACTCAAGCACGCGATCGGTAAAGCCCGCATCATTCGGCACACCGGTCGTCTTATAGGCGATGTTCTCGTCCTCGCCCTTCTTGGTGTAATAAATCGTATAGTCGTCGGTGTTGTACTCGACCTTGTCGACGCTCTTCTTGTCGAGCGCTTTGACAAACGTCGAGTAATCGGTCTTCGTAATCTGCTGCGTGTGACCGATGTTGGGGAACAGAACGGTCGAGAGCACGAGGTAGACGACGAAGGCGATGAGCACGTAGAGGATCATATTCCGTCTACGCTTGTTGTCATCCATCTCCATCTGCTTGAACTCCATCTACTGGGGTTAATAATGCTTTCTAGAATACCCAACCCGGACGGCGATAAACCGACGCCGGGCACGAAAAGACAGAGATGGCATCACTGGAAGTCGGCAAGGTTCAAATCTATACGGGCGACGGCAAGGGCAAGACGACGGCTGTTTTGGGGCGCGAGAGGATGTCGAGGAACTGATTGCGATAAAGCCCGCCACCACGGAGCTCGTGCTCACCGGCCGCGGCCTGCTGCCCCTCGCGGACCTCGCCGACCTGGTCACCGAAATGCGTCCCATAAAACATTACTTCGACGAAGGCCTCTTAGCCCGCCAAGGCATCGAATACTAATTGATGCAAAGGGGACGGAGGAAAACGGATCACTTCGCCTTATCGCCAGCCAATGATCCGTTTTCCTCCGTCCCCAAGGGACCATTAGGCGGTGGCGCGGCCTAGCCAGTTGCCGCTGTGGTGGTAGATGGTGAACATGGTTGCGGTGATGAGCCAGGTTACGGGGTAGACCAGCAGTAGATGCTCGAGCGACGGATCGAAGGGCATGATCGCAAACACCCAAATCACTCTGAGTACGACGGTGCCAAAGATGGTGAGCATCATAGGCTGCAGACTCACGCCGGCGCCGCGGATGGAACCCGAGGCGTTCTCGATAATCGAGAAAATCGCATAGAACGGCGCAATGAAATGGAGGATGGTCGTGGTGTACGCCGAAATCGAAGCATCGTCGACAAACAAACGCGACAGCGGGCCCGAGAACACCAGCAGCACGGCAGACAGGCCACCAATGAGCATAAACGACAGCACGAGCGACGTATGGTAGCCCTTGCGCATGCGCTCGTAGTTGCGCGCGCCAAAGTTCTGCGCCGAGAACGTGGTGATCGACACGCCAAGCGCCTCGGTAACCATCCAGACAATGCCATCTAGGCGGCCCGAAAGACCCCACGCCGTGGTGACATCGGCGCCAAACGAGTTGACCGACACCTGAATCAAAACGTTGGAAATCGAATACGCAGCAGACTGAAAACCAAGCGGCAGACCACACGAGATCATGCTCTTACAAATGCCAGGATCAATGCCGAGTTTGGACAGTGAAAGCCGCCACGCACCCGGTGCGTGCATCATACGAATCACGATCATCGTGGCATTGGAGCAAATGGTCAGCGCCACCGCGATGCCGCAGCCCAGAGCCTCCATATGAAGCACAGCAACGAAGATGACATCCAGTACCGCATTAACAAGGCAGCCGGAAGCGATAATCACAGCAGGCCCGCGCGTGTCGCCCACGGCGCGCAGCAGTGCCGTTCCCATATTGAGTAGCAGCGCCGCAACCATGGCGGCAAAATAGCAACGAGCATAGGCCACGCCCTCGGCCAATAGTTCATGCGGCGTGTTCATAAGCACCAGCATGGGCTCAACGAACACTATGCCAAGAATCGAGAAAACGATACCGCCCACCAGCGCGAGCGTCATGGCCGTATGGACCGAACGGCTCAGTCGCTCATCATCGTGCTGGCCAAAATACTGACCGGTAATGACCGCGCAGCCGGCGCCGACGCCAACGCAAAAGCCAATGCAGAGCTCGGTGAGCACCATCGTGGCCTGGATGCCGCCCAATGCGAGCTTACCGCCAAACTGGCCGACGATATAGGTACCGATAAGCGTGTAGGCCTGCTGAAAAAACGAGCTAAAGAAGATGGGAACGCACAGCGACAGCAATTGCTGCCAAATAACACCTTGCGTTACATCGATAGCCGTAGATTTCTTAGCCACACGCCCTCCCCACAAGCATACGACAAACAACAAAACAGCAATTTAAAACCAAAGCCAAAACCAGCTTAGCACCGACTGGCGGCGACCGAAACACCTCGAATTAGAGCGCGGTGCGGAATAACTGCCTAGTGATACAGCCCCGGCTGGTAGTGATACTCATTGCTCACGTGCGGACACAGCTGCCAAAAGGCAACGGCACTCGCCGCGGCCACGTTGAGCGAATCGACCCCGTGCGCCATCGGAATGCGCACGGCTCGGTCGCAGCCTGCGATAGTCTTGGCGCCCAAGCCGGTACCCTCGGTACCCATAAAGATTGCCAAGCGCTCAATCTCCTGCAGCACGGGATCGTCCAGCGATACGGAATCGTCCGTCAACGCCATCGCAGCGCACGAAAAACCGGCATTGTGCAGCGCAGCCAGGCCATCGTGCGGCCACACGCGCGCCTCGCTGCCAATACGCGTCCAGGGCACCTGGAACACCGTGCCCATGCTCACGCGGGCCGAGCGACGGTACAGCGGGTCACAGCAAGTGGGGCTCACCAAAATGCCATCGACGTTCAGCGCAGCCGCCGAGCGGAAAATCGCGCCGACGTTGGTGTGGTCGACGATGCCCTCGAGCACGCACACGCGCACCGGGCGCTCCCCCGACGCCTCGACAACACCGCCCAAGAACTCATCAACCGGAATCTGACGTGGACGACGGAATGCCGCGAGCGCGCCGCGCGTCACGTTAAAGCCCGTCAGCTGCTCCATGAGCTCCATGGAGGCCACGAACACGGGAACCGGACCCGCGCCCTCGCGCACAACCAGGCGCTCAAACAGCGGCATCATCTGGTCGAGCCAGCGTTCGCCCAAAAGAAAGCTCACCGGCTGGTATCCGGCACGAACCGCACGCTCGATGACCTTGGCACTCTCGGCGATAAAAATGCCCTTCTGCGGCTCCAGCACGCAGCGAAGCTCACGCTCGGTCAGTCGCACGTAGGCATCGAGCCGCTCGTCCTCGAGCGAATCGATTCGCAGCACCTCAACGGCATCAGTCATAGCAGCCAGCCCGCACCTTTCTTTACAGCGCCTATACAAATATCGGGGCAACGCCATGCGCTGCCCCGTCACTCATTCCAACCCGATAATACCGAAGGGATAATCGGGTTTACGCATCAACGTGACGATACGTCACGAACTCATATTTGAGACCCTCATCGCCCTCTCCGGCAGCGACAAACGCCAATTCGCTGGCCCGCGCAATCTCCCACGCGGGATCGGCATCCAGATCGGGAAAGTACGTATCCACGTCATGCACGCAATGGTTATGCGTAACCTCGGCCTCCACGCAATACGGCAAAAACTGTCGATATACCTCGCCGCCGCCAATCACCCACGCAACGGGTTCATCGGCCACGGCGGCCAAGGCCTCGTCAACGCTATACACCACGTCGACGCCCTCGGCAGCAAAGCTCTCGTCGCGGGTGAGTACGATATTGCGACGGTTCTTAAGCGGACGCCCGCCGGGAAAACTCAGCAGCGTCTTGCGTCCCATAATGACCGGACGGCCTTTGGTGCACGCCACAAAATGGCGCATGTCGGCACGGTTGGACACGACCATGTCACCCTCGCACCCAATACCCCAGTCATCGCACACGGCGACGATGGCAGAAAGCTTACACGTCATGCGCGTCACCTACACCGCAATGGGGATGTTCTTGACCTGCGGGCCGTGCTCATAGCCCTCGACGATCAAATCATCGGTCGTAAACGCATAGAAATCGTGCACATCGGGGTTGAGCGTTACCTTGGGGGCCGCAAACCGCGGACGCTCGATAAGCTCGCGGACGATATCGACATGACGGTGACCTAT